>JAGLFE010000351.1 GCA_023144675.1 Thiomargarita sp.
AACCTACGAGCTACGAGCTTTCTTGGGACATAACTTATTTATTATCCCATAATAACGATAAAAATATTGGCGAACCAGTTACAAGTAAAGTAATACCAAGTAAAATAAATAGTTGCGTATTATTTCCATGTCCCTCTAAAATGAAATATTGATTACCAATATAAGAAGTGTATAAATCATAACCTAATGCAACAAACCACATAATCTTTAAAAGACCTCCTAATAATTCATCATAAGCCATCTTCCATATCATATTCGTATTAAGAAGAAATGCTAAAATTATAAGAGAAAAAATGGCAGAAGCACCTAATATTTGAGGAGAACCACCTCCCAATATTTCGGTTGTTCCGTAAACAGTTGTAAAACCATCCCAAAGTGATGCTAATCCAAAAACAAAAATAAATAACCACATATTTTATGTCTCCTTTATTATAAGTATATATAGTACGGCTAAAATGATTCCTGTAATAAACATTATAGATAAAAAAATATTTATCTTTTGTTTAAAATTGTTCTTTTCTAAATATTCTTCTTGAAGTTCTGATTCTTCTTCTACATCATCATCTAATTGTTCAATTTGTAATTCTAAATTTTTTATATTTGAATCAAAATAATGGGTTGTATTTTTTTTCTTCTTCTCTAATAATTTAATTTGTGATTTTAATTTACTAACTTGTGTTCTAAACTGATAAGATTCTTCTTTTTTTTCATTTTTTAGTTGCGTAATTTGCCATTGCAAACTCCCAACATCTGATTCCTTTTTAGGAATTTTATCTTCTTTTGTAATATTACTCATAAATATTAGTTTTGGTAAAAAAATAGCTAAATTTTTTTTATAATTAAACAAGGGGAACATAAACCCTCTATATTCCCCCAAAAAACAAACTTCCTACTTCTTAGCAGCCTGCTCTTGATAATAACCCATCAAAATCTTAGCCACTTCAGGACGTGAGAACTCAGGTGGTAAATCCTTACCTTCTGACAACATTCCGCGAACCTTAGTACCAGAAAGAATGATAAAATCTTCCTTAGTATGATCAGGCACATCACGCATCATCACCACTTTATTCAACTTCTTAGAATAAGCCGTATGGTCAGCGCGGAAAATTTCAATTAACAAAGAACCGGGAGGAACTCTATCATCAAAAATTTGTTGTGAATCAAAAGCACCATAATAATCACCAACGCCCGCATGGTCGCGACCGACAATAAAGTGCGTACAACCACAATTCTGACGGAAAGTAGCGTGCAATACCGCTTCACGAGGACCAGCGTACAACATATCAAAACCGTAACCAGTAACCATCACCGTATTAGGTGGAAAATACACTTCAACCATCTTACGAATAGACGCATCACGGACTGGAGCAGGAATATCACCAGGTTTCAATTTACCCAACAACATGTGGATTAAAATACCATCAGTTTTCAAAGTTTCATAAGCCATCCGACATAATTCTTCATGCGCCCGATGCATTGGATTACGAGTTTGGAAAGCAACTACTTTATTCCAACCACGTTCTTTAATTTCATTACGAATTTCCACCGCAGTACGGAAAGTATCGGGGAAATCTTGTTGGAAATAACTGAAATTTAAAACTTGAATCGGACCCGAAACAACATATTTACCTAAATTAAGGAAAGTATTCGCTCCCGGATGTTCTGATTCCGTAGTGGTAAATAATTCTTTAGTCATCTTATTCAATTGATCATTACCAAGTTCTTCAATCGAATCAATGTCTTGAATAGCGATAACGGGATTGCCTTCCTCATTAGGATCACGTAAAGCAATACGTTTAGCATCTTTAATTGCTGAAATATCATCCGTCCGATTCATAACTGGCACTGGCCAAAATAAACCGCTGGTAGTTTTGAAATTTTCAGCAACGCTCATAGAATCAGCGATATTCATATAACCCGTTAAAGGATTAAAATAACCCGCTCCTAACATCACCGCATTACTAGCCGCCGCTGAATTTAATAATAAAGAAGGCAAAGTTTCAGCCTCTTTTTGCAAAGCGTGATGCTTATCGGCATCGTAAACAAATAATGGATTTAGTTCTTCAGAGCCATGTGGCTTAATCATTCAAGTTCTCCTGTATTTTGAAATTAAATTACGATTAAAACAATATTATTATATACTCTTTTCTTTTATAATATGAATTTTTAATGTTTATTTGAATAGAATTGATATATAAGTTGTTTATTATATAAATATTAAATCTAATAAAATCAATTATTTAAAATAATTAAACTACTATTTCATAATTTAATTAACCAATAATTGTAATAAAATGTTAGTTTTTAATTAAATTTATAAACTTATTTAAATAATCATCATTTTATCTATCTATAATTTTATGTTTGCTTTTTACACATTATTAAAACGTGATTTAACTTTAGCATATCGTCATCGCTCGGAATTAGCCAATCCTTTATTATTTTTCCTGATTGTGATTAGCCTATTTCCATTGGGAATTTCATCGGAATCTAAGGCTTTACAAGGAATTGCCCCTGGTGTTATTTGGGTTGCCGCATTATTAGCCGCTATGTTGTCTTTGGATAGTTTATTTCGTTCTGATTTTGAAGACGGTTCGCTGGAACAAATGGCTTTATCAGGACATTCTTTGCCAGTATTAGTTTTGGCAAAAGTATTGGCACATTGGTTAATAACTGGCTTGCCATTAATTATTGTGGCTCCATTTTTAGGTATTTTACTTTTTTTACCTGAACAAGCAATGTCAACTTTAATTGTAACTTTGGCATTAGGTACGCCAGTTTTAAGCTTGGTGGGTGCGATTGGAGTGGCATTAACCGTGGGTTTAAGACGTGGTGGAGTTTTGCTTTCATTATTGGTGTTGCCCTTATATATTCCAGTTTTGATTTTTGCGGCTGGTGCAGTGAATGAAGCAGCGAGGGGATTTCCTGTTGCTGGGCAATTATATTTTTTAGCCGCCTTATTGACCTTATCATTAACATTATCACCTTTTGCAACCGCTGCGGCGTTACGAATTAGTATTTCTTAAAGTTTAAAGATAAGGCTCATAATTTTGAGTTATAATTTAGAATTATTTTAAGGTAACTATATGCCAAGTTAGGAAATACGTATAAAATTAAGTATGTAGGATGCTGCTAAGGAACGAAGCGCATCAATCGTGTTAAAATTTTTCGCATTTAAAGTTTAATTGGTAGATAGTTACATTTTAAGTATTTAATCAAATATTTTTACAACCTTTTATAATAGGAGATTTTCAATTATGAAATTGCGTTTTTACACGCTATTACTGTTATTAAGTTTTAGTTCCACAAGCTATAGTTTTTGTGGTTTTTATGTAGCGAAAGCAGATGCTAAATTATTTAACCAAGCATCTCAAGTAGTATTAGTACGGCACGATGATCGAACTGTGATGACGATGGCAAATGATTTTAAAGGCGAATTAACCGAATTTGCAGTGGTAATTCCAGTTCCAGTAGTTTTGCAGGAAGAACAAATCCATATTAGTGATAAAAAAATCATTGATCATTTAGATGCTTATACCGCTCCACGTTTAGTAGAGTATTTTGATGATAATCCTTGTCGGCGTATTATGTATGAAATGGCAGATAGTATGGTTCTTAGTGCGCCAATGGCAGCTAAAGAATCCAAAAGTAAAAAAACATTAGGGGTTACGATTGAAGCTGAATATACTATTGGCGAATATGATATTTTGATTTTGTCGGCAAAAGAAAGCGGTGGTTTAGAAATTTGGTTACGAAAAAATGGCTATCGTGTTCCAGACGGTGCTTCCCAAGTTTTAGGTAGTTATATTAAAACTAATATGCGCTTTTTTGTAGCAAAAGTTAATTTAACTGAACAATCAAAGCTTGGATTTAACTATTTGCGCCCAATTTCAATTGCTTATGAATCGCCAAAATTTATGTTGCCCATTCGTTTAGGAATGGTTAATGCTGATGGAGCGCAGGAATTGTTCATTTATGCTTTAACTCGCAATGGACGGGTTGAAACCACTAATTATCGTACCATAAAATTGCCAACTGATATGAATTTACCGCCTTATATTAAACAAGAATTTGCAGATTTCTACCGAGCTATGTTTACTAAGCAAGTTGAAAAAAATAATATGAAAACCGTATTTTTAGAATATGCTTGGGATATGAATTGGTGCGATCCTTGTGCGGCTGATCCATTATCGATTAAAGAATTGCGTGAATTAGGCGTATTTTGGTTAAATGAACCATCACCAACTAAGCGTCGAATTTGGAGAAGTCAATCCCGTGATGTTTTTGTAAGCCGCCTACATATTCGCTACGATGCACACCATTTCCCTGAAGACTTAGTTTTTCAAGAAACTTCAGACCGAACTAATTTTCAAGGGCGTTATGTATTGCGGCAT
The DNA here is from genome assembly GCA_023144675.1 of Thiomargarita sp. GTDB lineage: Bacteria > Pseudomonadota > Gammaproteobacteria > Beggiatoales > Beggiatoaceae > JAGLFE01. The sequence continues at coordinate 4,395 of JAGLFE010000351.1, forward strand.
CCTTGGACAGGCGATGAACAATGTTCTGCTGCTAAAGAATATCGCCGTAATTTAAAAAAACGCCAACAACAAGAAGCTAAAGAACTTGCAGCTTTAACCGATTGGGATATTGAAGATATTAATAATAAAATTGGTTTAGTTGATGTCGATAATTCAGAAAAAACCTGGTGGGAGATGTTATGGGGTACGAATTAGAAAGTTTATAGCATTTAATTGGTTGTTGTTTTATTAATTTAGTAAATTATTAAGGAATTATTTATGTCTCAAATTGTGATTATTGGTTCTGGTTTTAGTGGTGTAAAAACTATTAAAACTTTAAGAAAAAAGGGTTATCAAGATAAAATTATTTTGATTTCTCCTCAACCAGTTTTATTTTATTATCCAAGTTTGATTTGGGTGCCGGCTGGTTTGCGTACTGAAGCTGATTTGACAGTGTCATTGGATAATTTTTTCCAACGTAAACAGGTGCAACATCATCAAGCATCGGTTACTGGTTTGGATATAGAAGCGAAACAAGTGAAAACTGATAATGGTGTGGTTAATTATGATTACTTGATTATTGCGTCAGGCGGGCGGTTTATTAAAAAATTGCCAGGAATAGAACATATTTGTATTCCATGTGAAAATTATGCTAATTTAAAAAGCTACAGCGATAAGTTGGCGAAATTGGAAGGTGGAACTTTAGCCTTTGGATTTAGCGGCAATCCTAAAGACCCCACCGCAATGAGGGGTGGACCTATGTTTGAATTTTTGTTTGGAATTGATACTTTATTAAAGCAACAAAAACGGCGTGATAAGTTTAAACTAATCTTTTTTAGTCCCGCCCCGGAACCAGGAAAACGTTTAGGAGCGAATGCAGTAAAAGCTATTTTAGGAGAAATGAAAAAATATGGGGTTGAAGCACATTTAGGGCATAAAATGAAAGGTTTTAGCCCTAATCAAATTCATACTGAAGGTGGCGATATCCAAAGTGATTTAACCTTATTTATGCCTGGAATAACTGGTGCTACTTGGTTTGCTAATAGTGAGTTACCACTTTCACCCGGTGGTTTTATTCAATCAGATGCTCAATGTCATGCACTGGGAATTAAAGATATTTTTGTGGCTGGAGATTCGGGTAGTTTTAGTGGTCCTGATTGGATGCCAAAACAAGCACACATGGCAGATTTACAGGCTGAAAATGCAGTGAAAAATTTATTAGCCGAGATGCGGGGACAAGAAGCCAGTTATGAATTTAAAACTGAGGTTTTATGTATTATCGATACTTTGAATAAAGGAATGTTAGTGCATCGTAATACTAAACGGACTTTATTATTGCCGAAATTACGTTTACTTAATTGGGCAAAACGATTATTTGAATGGCAATATATGCGTTCTTTAAGTTGATTTAAAATACGTTATTTCGGATCATATTGCACTAACCTAACCTACATTCTAGTATCCTAGATAAAGTAATAACAAACCTGTTAGTTTTTGATATCTAGCGGGTTTTTTCTAAATTATTCAGAACTACCGTCAACTCAAATCTACCTTGTATTAAATCAACACCGATTCTACAATTTCAGCGATTAAAAATTCTTGGATATTACATCAAAGAAAAGCTAGTAATCTAATACCTCCAACCAACTAAAAAAACCATGCCCATAAAAACAAAACGCCAAATAATTGATTTACGTAATCAAATTAATGAACATAATCATCGCTATTACGTATTAGATGAACCGAGTATTCCAGATGCCGAATATGATAAATTAATGCGTCAATTGCAGCAATTAGAAACGGATTCTCCAAATTTAATAACTCCTGATTCTCCTACCCAAAGAGTTGGTTCTGAACCACAAAATGCCTTTTCTAAGGTGCAACATACTAGCCCGATGTTGTCTCTTAATAATGCTTTTACCGATGAGGAAGTTATTGGATTTGATGAAAAAATTCGGGAACAATTGCAAATAAATAAAATAGAATACGTGGCTGAACCTAAATTAGATGGCTTGGCGGTGAGTTTGCGTTATCAACAAGGCATATTAAC
>JAGLFE010000352.1 GCA_023144675.1 Thiomargarita sp.
TTCGTTCCTCAGCACTACATTTTATACGTATTAATTTTTAGATTTACTATTTTTGCCCAAAGCTAAATTTTCACGCTTTCCAAAAATAAAGTTGAACATTTATAAGGAAATAATATGAATCCCTTGCCTATTTTTAAAAGAGGTTTTGCCCATGGCGTTCATCCCCATGAACTAACTGAACGTACTGTTCACCTGCCAATTCAACGAGTTCCCTTTGTAAGTCATTATATTTTACCATTGGGTCAACATCTTGGTGCGCCAGCTCGTCCTATTGTTAAAGTGAATGAACGGGTACAACGTGGGCAATTAATTGCAGAGCCAGGAGCCTATATTTCAACCGCTTTACATAGCCCAGTTACGGGTTGGATACGAGGCATTGAAGCGCATCGTTATCCTAATGGTCAACTGCAACAGGCGATAGAAATTGAAGCGGATTCTTATGCAACCCAACGTCTTGAAACTAAAGCTACTATAGATTGGAAAAATTTATCAATTAAAGAATTTATTCACCATATTCAACAAGCAGGTATTGTTGGTATGGGAGGTGCCGCTTTTCCAAGTCATGCTAAGTATGATATACCCGCTGGCTTAACTATTGAGCATTTGGTTATCAATGGTGCAGAATGCGAGCCTTATTTGACCAATGATCACCGCTTAATGTTGGAACGTCCAGCAACGGTTTTAATGGGTGTAGAGTTAATTCGCCAAAAAATTGGGGCTAAACAAGCAACTATTGGAGTTGAAGCCAATAAATTAGACGCAGTTAAAATTTTGAAACGGGTTATTTCCCAACAAAATTTATCGCAAATTAAAGTGGTTTCTTTACAAGTTAAATATCCACAAGGTGCGGAAAAGATGCTAATTAAATCCTTATTTGGCATCGAAGTACCAGCTAAACAATTACCACGGGATATTGGTATGACGGTGAATAATGTCGGAACTGTGGTAGCCATTGCCGATTATTTTGCCACGGGAATGCCCTTAATTGAACGAATTGTAACCGTTGCTGGTTCAGGTGTTGAACGACCAGCTAATTTAATTGTACCTATTGGGACTCCAGTGCGAGAAGTTTTACGTTTTTGTGGCGGCTTAAAAGATACTACTTGTGAAGTTATTATGGGCGGACCAATGATGGGAACTCCTATTGTTAGCTTAGATGTTCCAATAGTAAAAGGTAGTTCTGGTTTGCTCGCTTTTACCGCCAAGGAAGCCCGTAGAAATAAAGAACAGCCTTGCATCCACTGCGGTCGTTGCGTGGAAGCTTGTCCACATTTTTTAAATCCATCTCGTTTAGCGCGACTAGCTAAAGTAAGAAGATATAATGAAATGGGAGCATATTATGCTATGGATTGTGTTGAATGTGGAGCTTGTACTTTTTCTTGCCCCTCTAATATTCCCATTGTGCAATTAATCAAAATCGGTAAAACTGAAATTCGTAGGGCAAAAGTAGCTATATAATTATGTTCTACAATTTTATGTATTTAAACATTTATTGCCAATTTTATTATTAATATGACTAATTTTCAATCAGCACCAAAATTTGCTTCTTTAAAACGTTGGTTCTCAAATTGGTCGTTATTAAATTCCATTGGCTCAAAACTATTCTTTTGCGTATTATTTGGTGCTTTAGTTGGTTTAGGAGGAATGTCCTATTTTTTCTATCAAGTTTTGGAAGAACAAGCTAAAAATGAAATATTTGGTACTTTAAAATTACAAGTAAAATCCATTGATGGGCAATTAAAACGCATAGAAGAATCTATGATCAGCCTATCTTCTGCCGTCAGTAGTATGAAACAATCTAGTATTAAAGATGCAAAGATTTATAAAAATTTAGCCTTTAATTTTTTCCAGCAACGCCCTCCATTGGTAATGGGAAATGGTTTTGGACAAGTGCCTTTCCAAATAATAACTGATTTGAAGGGTTTTTGGCCATATTTTTATATCTACCAAGGTGAAATTGGGGCTGTTGGAGAAAAACTATCAGTATCAAATATTCGTTATTCTGACTTATTTACAGATGATAATTATTTTGAACAAAATTATTACCTAGAACCTGTTGCCAAAAAGGAAATTTTGTGGAGTGAACCCTATGATTGGTATGGCATTACCATGATGAGTTGTTTAAATCCCTTTTTTGATGATAACCATAAAATGATTGGAGTTACTGGTGCTGATGTTAATGTAACCGCTTTGAATGAGCAATTTCATCAATCAGTATTTAAAGCGGCTGGCTATTTCGCCATTTTAAGCCAACAAGGCAATTTACTATCTTATCCGCCAGATGCTAATAAGACTAAATTAAGAACAAGTTATAAACAAGTTCCATTATTTAACACCATTTGGCAAAGTATGCAAACCACTGAATCCGGTGTACTCAAAATAGATAATGTCTTTTTAGCTTATCAACGAATACCTAGTACTCAATGGTTAATGTTAGCCGTTGTACCACAATCTGTAGTATTAGGCACCGTATTTGCCATCACAATTATGGGTAGTTTAGGAGCTGGAATTGTTTTAGCATTAGTTGTAATACTATTTATCCGCCGTCTTAATCAACGTTTACAACCAATTTTGCACGAATGCCAAGCATTAGGCGATAAAGAAACTCAATCTATTGATTATAGAGGTATTGACGAATTAGGTGTATTAGAACAATCTTTTAATCGTATGACAACCCAATTAAAAATTTCATTTGAGACTTTAGCTACTAAAAATACTGAATTACAACGTTCTGATAAACTCAAAGATGAATTTTTAGCCAACACTTCCCATGAATTACGAACCCCACTGAATGGAATCATTGGGATTGCCGAATCCTTGATTGACGGTGCAACTGGTGGTTTAAGCAATAAAACTAATGCTAATCTAGCTATGATTGTAGGTAGCGGTAAACGTTTGGCTAATCTTGTCAATGATATTTTAGACTTTTCCAAACTAAAACATCAAAAATTAGAATTGCAACTAAAACCTATTGGATTGCGGGAAATTGTTGAAATTGTCATTACATTGAGTAAACCGCTTATCTCCAATAAACCATTACAGTTAATTAATTCAATTTCGCTAGATTTACCAGCCGCCCATGCAGACGAAAATCGGTTGCAACAAATTTTGCACAATCTAATTGGAAATGCAATTAAATTCACTGAAAAGGGACAAATAATAATCTCGGCTAAAGTAGTGAATCAATCTTTCGAGGTTATTATTTCTGATACTGGTATTGGTATTGAAGAAAGTAAATTTAGCCGTATTTTTGAATCTTTTGAACAAGCTGAAGGCTCAACGACTAGAAATTATGGTGGAACTGGACTGGGTTTAGCTGTTACTAAACAGTTAGTGCAACTGCATAATGGCAAAATTTGGGTTGAATCAAAAATTGGAATCGGCTCACAATTTATATTCACTTTACCTATCGCCAAATCATCAGCAAAACCACTAGAATCTAAGGATAATAAATTACTGGTAGAACAACCGATTGATATAGTAATGCCAGTTAAAAATGACGGTTTATTTACCATTTTGATAGTTGATGATGAACCCGTTAATATTCAAGTTTTAATCAATCATTTATCATTGCATAATTACAATATTATCCAAGCTAGTTCTGGAATAGAAGCTTGTAAATTAATCAAAGAAGGAACTAAACCAGATTTAATTTTATTAGATGTGATGATGCCACTTATGACTGGTTATGAAGCGGTGCAAGAAATTCGCAAACTTTTTCCAGCCAATGAATTGCCGATTTTAATGTTGACAGCTAAAAATAGAATTTCTGATTTAGTAACTGGTTTAGAAGCTGGTGCTAATGATTATTTAACCAAACCCATTGACAAGAATGAATTATTAGCGAGAGTGAAAACGCATTTAAAATTACATCATTTAAATACAGCATATAGCCGTTTCGTGCCGCATGAGTTTCTTAAATTTTTAAATAAAGAAAGCATTATTGATATTCAATTAGGCGATCACATCGAAAAAAATATGACAATTTTATTTTCTGATATTAGAAATTTTACCTCTTTATCGGAACAAATGACTCCGCAAGAAAATTTCAAATTTATTAATAGTTACTTAGGTAGAATGGAACCTATTATTAGACAACATAAAGGTTTTATTGATAAATATATTGGTGATGCCATTATGGCTTTATTCCCCACTAATGCTGATGAAGCAGTACAAGCGTCTATTAAAATGTTAAAAAAATTAACTGCTTATAACCAAAAACGGCAAGAATATGGATTAAATTCTATTGCGATTGGTATCGGACTAAATACTGGTTTATTAATGTTAGGTACAGTTGGTGGTAAACAGCGAATGGATGGCACCGTTATTTCTGATGCAGTCAATTTAGCTTCTCGCGTTGAAGGCATGACAAAAATGTATAATACCGCATTATTGATTTCAGAACAAACTTATGTTAGTTTAAATGATGCGTCTAAATACGCTATTCGTACCATTGACCGAGTAAAAGTAAAAGGCAGATCAAAACCTATCACAGTTTATGAAGTTTTTGATGGTGATGAAACTCAGTTATTTGATTTAAAGTTAGAAACCCTTGATAATTTTGAAAAAGGTTTATTACATTATTACAACAAAGAGTTTCAAGAAGCCATTAGCTATTTTAAAGCGGTTTTAAAAATTTATGCCCATGATAAAGCTTCCCAAATTTACCTTGAACGTTGCCAACATTGGCAGCAAGTTGGTATAGC
>JAGLFE010000353.1 GCA_023144675.1 Thiomargarita sp.
TAGCACTACCTATTTTAGCACTACCCTAAATTTAATCCTTATATTCTATAACATCTAAATTCATCTGCGTAACTTCAGTTAATAATAAGCAAAATGTTTGTTAATTATATTAATCCATTTAATTTTTGGTAGATATGATATGCTAATAAAGAGGATTAAATAACCCCTAAAATTTATCAAATAGTTTTAAAAACCTGAAAAAATTTAAGTTTTAGGTTTTATTAAATATTCATTCCTAAATATATTTAATCCATATTAATAATTAAATGTTTATCAAAATAAAAAAATCATATAAAATAAATACAATCGTCTGATTTTATTGAAGTTATATAAATTATATATAATTAAGTGAAATATTTTAATAAAATATATATTTTTATTAAAAAAAACAAAAAAATAGTTTTAAATATTAGATATTTTATAAATATTATTTAATTTCTAAAAAATTAATTGCAAAAAGTAATATTTAGCTATTAAAGAAATAATTTTTAATTTAAATTAGCTATTTAATACTTATTTTTAGATTAAAAGTTAAAATTTTTATTCAAAAGGAGGTTATATATGCCTAAAATTTTATTAGTAGAAGATAATGAGATGAATCGAGATATGCTTTCCAGGAGATTAAAGCGTAAAGGTTTTGACGTAGTAGTTGCCAAAGATGGTGGTGAAGGAGTAAATGTCGCCCATGCAGAAAAACCAGATTTAATATTAATGGATATGAGCTTACCAGTTAAAGATGGTTGGACTGCGACCAAAGAAATTAAAGACGCTGAAGATACAAAAAATATTCCTGTTATTGCCTTAACTGCTCATGCTATGTCAGGGGATAGGGAGCAAGCTTTAGCTGCTGGTTGTGATGATTATGATACCAAACCAATAGAATTACCTAGATTGCTAGGTAAAATTGAAACTTTATTAAAATAATAAACCTGAAATAGTTAAGGATAATAATGATATGAGTGCTGGAGAAAGGGGGGATTCTGTAATATCAGAGGATAATGAGCCTGCTTTCAAACAAGAAATAGAATTGGTGGATATGGGACATGATTTATTGACCCCTACAAGCTCTATTATTGCTTATACTGAAATGCTTTTAGAGTTCACTAATCAGCACCACAAAGATTTTTCGGATGATGTTAATCGAATGCTAACTGCCGGTGAGCAATTATCAAACTTAATTACCCAACTATTTTCTAAAAAAGATAATTTCCAAGAAGATATTGATTTTGAATCTTTTAGCTCTAATATTCGTCATGATCTTCGGACTCCAATTAATGCCATTATTGGATATGGAGAAATGTTATTTGAAGATTTTGAAGAAGAAGGTTGTCCTGATGCGTGTGGTCATTTACAAAGAATACTCACGTCAGCACGCCGTTTATTAACTTTAATTAGTGATTTATCCTATCTTTCTAAAAAAACAGTAACATCTAAACCGCTTGATATTAAAGCTTTAAGTATAGAAAAATTAGAAAAAACCGCTGAATTTAAAGTGCAATATGATATTCAAGTTTTAAATAAAAAGTCGGCGAATAATTCTACCAGTAATTTATTAAATAATAGGCAACAGGAAGTTGTTTCAATTGATTTAGATGAAGATATTCGGCAAGCTCCATTATTAGTTGTAGATGATAAAGAAACCAATCGGGATTTATTAACTCGAAGATTAGAAAGGCAAGGGTTTACCGTAGAAGTAGCTGAAAATGGTATTCAAGCTTTAGAAATGTTAAAAAGTGGCAATTTTGAATTAGTTTTGCTTGATATTATTATGCCAGAAATGGACGGTTATCAAGTCTTGGAAGAAATTCGTGCTGATAAAAAATTATCTCGGATTCCTGTTATTATGATTTCTGCCCTAGATGAAATCGATAGTGTAGTGCATTGTATTGAAATGGGAGCGCAGGATTATTTACAAAAACCTTTTAATCAAGTTATTTTAAACGCTAAAATTTCGGCAACTTTAGAACGTAAACGATTAAGAGATCGTGAACATGAATTTCTAAAAAAAATCCAAAAAGAACAGGAAAAATCAGAAAAATTACTGCTAAATATTTTACCACAACCAATTGCTGAACGTTTAAAAAAAGGTGAACATACTATTGCAGATAGCTTTCCTGAAGCAACAGTATTATTTTCTGATTTAGTAGGTTTTACTGAATTATCAGCGGGTATATCGGCTTCCGAATTAGTGAAAAAACTCAATCAAATTTTTTCAGCTTTTGATCAATTAACCAAAAAGCATGGTTTAGAAAAGATAAAAACTATTGGTGATGCTTATATGCTAGTTGCTGGCGTACCGACTCCTCGACCTGACCATGCGAAAGCGGTTGCCAGTTTAGCTTTAGATATGCTTAAAGCTTTAAAAGAAGTCAATGAAAAATATGATAATTCATTTAGAATTAGGGTCGGTATTCATTCTGGTCCAGTAGTGGCAGGCGTAATCGGTAAACATAAATTTAATTATGATTTATGGGGAGATACGGTTAACATAGCAAGTCGTATGGAATCGCAAGGAGTTCCTGATAAAATCCAAGTTTCTGAAGTTACTTATCAATTGATAAAGGATAAGTTTAGGTGTGAACCACGTGAACCTATCGAAGTTAAAGGTAAAGGTATAATGACTACTTATTTATTAAAAGGCTTATTGTAAATATTTTCCAACCAAGCATAAAATGACTTTAAAATCAATAAATTATGATGAAAAATGGATGCAATATGCGTTGCGTTTAGCTAAATTAGCTAATGAACAGGGCGAAGTGCCAGTTGGTGCCATCATTGTGCATGAACAGCAATCTATTGCCGAAGGTTGGAATCAATCTATTACGCACACTGATCCAACTGCCCATGCCGAAATTGTAAGTTTACGTAAAGCGGCTAAATATTTTCATAATTATCGTTTAGCTGATACCAGCTTGTATGTTACTTTAGAACCTTGTGTAATGTGTGCAGGAGCAATTTTACAAGCACGAATTAAACGAGTTGTATTTGGAGCTTATGATGCTAGGGCAGGAGCGGCTGGTAGTCGTTTTGATATATTGCGGGATATGCGCCATAATCATCAATTAGAATGTATAGGTGGCGTTTTGGAAGCTGAATGCAAGAAATATTTAACTGATTTTTTTAAGGAAAAACGTGATAAAAATAGATAAATTAATCGTAACTATCTACCAATTAAACTTTAAATGCGAATTAAGAGTTAAAATATTACTTTAATATGATTGATGCGCTTCGTTCCTCAGCAGCATCCTACATCTTTTACGTATTTCCTAACTTGGTAAGTAGTTACAATTAATCTGCATTATTACTTAAAATTTGGTTTAAAACGAATAATAGATTGTTGAATTTTATTTACCTGTTCAAATAAATAAGTAGTATGTTCTAAATGCTTAAAAAAAGTTCCAAATAATTCTTCTGGTTCAAGCGAATCCAGCCAATTTTTAACATATAAGCCTAAATTAGTATTACCACTGATACGTAAACGCCGATTGAAAAACAAAGTATCTGGGTCTTCTTTGCGGGTTGCCAATTGTAAAAAATCATAAGTTGTTCCTTCGATTAAAACATCAGATAAATTTTGATTACGTGCTACAAGTCTATCACCGATTAAAGTAATGTAAAACTCAATATTTAAGTCAGTAACTCGAATAGCTAATATCTTTTGTTTTAAAAAATCCAATTCACCTGCCTGTAAAGATTCTTGTAAAGCTTGATTTAGAACAGTTACTAAAGCAGAACTATGAATTTTTTTTGGAATAAATTTCAATGGAAATGAAAATAGTGTCGGGATTCTAGGTAAATTAGTCATTTTATAATTTTCTTTTAAATTTTTCTAGCAGCTCTTTCAAAAATTTGAATTCCAGGTTTTAATAACTCAAAACCACCAGGTATTTGCAATCCTAGTTTACCTTTAATATTAGCAATCCATAACGGATAATTTTTATTAGCTTCCTGCAATTTTTTCCAAGTACGTGGACGAACTACAATCCTAACTCTATGCTTTTCGGTATTAATAATAAATTCTTCCCAGCCAGTTTTTAAAGTTTTAGAATCTGTAGGTAATTCATTAATTTTAACTCGATATTCCACTTTTGCTTCGATAAGTTGTTCAAGTTCAGGATAAGGTAACGGTACTTTCTTTTCTTTTTTTTGCTTGGGAAAACGCATAAGTGTTTGATTATTTAATCGTTCTTGCGCATCCTTAATATGTTGCAATGACACCTCTTCGCAATCTTCACCAGCAAAATTAATACGTTGCCCGCCTTTGGCTAAAACTTTACAATAATCTATATTTTGAGTATATATTATCAAAGCGGCTGAAATTTCTTTTTTAGTATATTCCTTATTCAAATGTTGATAAATTTTTTTATGAATGTATTTTTGTAAAGGGCGTATTTTTTCAGTTTCTTTAAAAAAGGTTTTCGGAAATTTTCCCAAAAAAATATCTAATAATTCTGGAGGACTTACAGATTTTTTCGGCTCGTTTTCAATAATTTCTAAATTTACATTTTCTGCTTGAGCTATTGTAGCTAATTCTGGTTTTATCATTAATTCTTCTTGGGATTCTAAATATTTCCAAGCTTCATTTGCATTAGCACCAATAAAAGTCGCTTGTTCACCTTGATATAAATACCAACCCCGTTTGCCTGAACGAATATGTTCACAATAAACCTCGCTTGTATATTTTGCTTGAGCAAGTTGATTCAAATCTAATTTTGTAACCCGTTTATTATTATCCATTTTTATTTTTCTTTATTTTGGTAAAAAACAATTAATTTAACTCTAAAAAGTTCTTAAAATCTATTATTTAAGCTCGTAAAAGACGTTAGAATCATAAAATTAATCACTACCCAAATTGAATTCGACCTTGCAAGTCATTACGTGAATCAGCATTTTTTAAAGCTTCATCCAGACTAATTTTCTTGTCTTTATATAAAAAGTACAAAGCATCATCAAAAGCTTGCATTCCCTTCGCACCACTTCCTTTCATCGCATCTTTAATTTCATTTAATTTACCTTTAAGAATTAAATTAGAAATATTGGGCGTATTAATCATAATTTCGATAGCTGCACAACGTTTACCTCGTATATCTGGAATTAAACGTTGGGAAATAACTGCTCGAATATTAGTCGACATATCCATAAATAAGGCTTTATGTTTGGCGGTAGGAAATAGGTTGACAATCCGATCCATTGCTTGGTTGGCATTATTAGCGTGCATAGTAGAAACACATAAATGCCCTGTATTTGCCAATTCTAAAGCAGCTTCCATAGTTTCCATAGTACGAATTTCGCCGATTAAAATTACATCAGGTGCTTCACGCAAAGAAGCTTTAATTGCCGCCGCATAAGAAACAGTATCTACTCCAACTTCTCGTTGATTGACAATTGACATTTGATTGGGATGAGAAAATTCTACGGGGTCTTCAATAGTTAAAATATGTCCAGGAGAATTTTTATTGCGATAATCAATCATTGCCGCCAGCGTAGTTGATTTTCCAGAACCAGTTCCACCAACCATTAATAACAAGCCACGTTTTTCCATCATTAATCCAGGCAATATTTCAGGTAAACCTAAATCACTTACGGTTGGAATTTCTGAAGGAATAAAACGCATAACTAAACCAACAGTTTTACGCTGATAAAAAGCATTACCTCGAAATCTAGCACTGCCATCAGGTAAGCTAATAGCAAAGTCTAAATCGTGGGTTTCTTCAAATTGGGCAATCTGTTCATCACTTAAAATCGAAAAGGCACATTTTTTAGTAATTTCAGGCGTTGCAACAAAAGTACTTAATGGTCTAGCACTTCCATAAATTTTAGCTTTAAATTGAGAGCCAACGGTTACAAATAAGTCGGAACCATCATGTTTTACAATTAAATTTAAGTAATCTAATAAATCAGTACTATCAATTAAGGTAATCTCTTCTCCAGAATCAGATTTTTTTTCAGGTTTTTTTTCAGATTTTTTTGCAGATTTTTCTTTTTTTTCACTAGCATCCATTTGAATAACAATATGAACCCCTTTTTTCGTTAAGGATAAAGCGACTTTGAATTTACCATAATTATCATCATCATGGGTAAAATCAAGGGCTTTTTCTTTAATAAATTGTTTTTTTTGCTTATCTGATATTAATTTGAAAGCTGCTGCTTTAACCATATCCGCAGTAACTGCATTTTTGCCAACTGGCTTATCTTTACCAGCAATTTTGACCGATATAGGTTGACCAACTGTTATTATTAGATCAGAACCTTTTTTTTCTTTCAACAATTTTAAATAAGGTGATAAGTCCATAAGCGATGCAAATTTATAAATGAAAGTATAAAGATTTGAATTTATACCAGAAAAACTTCTGAATTTCACTCAAACTATTTAAGGCTTTTGGGCGAAGGTCTTGTCATCAACAATTAATTGCTAGTTAATTCTGAAAATATTCTGCGATTTCAATTAATCGTTTATGCAAATTTATTCTAAATCATTTTTAAGCAGTTTTCAATACGCAATTCAATAATTTTTAAACTTTGATGATTTTCCACTTTGTAATTAAATTTTTTAGGACTTTTTGACTAAGGAATTGTATTATAATTGTTTATAAAATTATGGAAACTGATAAAAAATTATGGAAAATTAATTAATTTTAGCCTATTTAATTATTTTATCAAGATAAAATGCCTCGATTGAAGCGAAAACAAACGGGACATGGCTAATATAATACACTACTAAAATGGCTGATTTAAAATAAATCGTAAAATATTTGCAATTAGTTATTGCATTATGATTGATATTCATATATTCTATTATTAGAAGTCAATTTCAATAAAGGAATACAGATTATGAAATTCATTCATGCCGCTGATATTCATTTAGATAGCCCTTTACGTGGGTTGTCCCGTTATGATGGTGCGCCAGTGGAGCAAATGCAAAGCGCAACTAGACGGGCTTTTGTAAATTTGATTGATTTTGCTTGTGATAAAGCAGTTGATTTTATGCTCATAGCGGGTGATCTATATGATGTTGATTGGAAAGATTATAACACTGGATTATTTTTCAATCAACAGATGACTCGTTTACGTAAAGCAAATATTTCAGTATTTATAATATTGGGAAATCATGATGCTGGCAATGTTATTAGTCGCCAGTTAAAATTACCTGATAATGTAACCGTTTTTAGTTACAACAAGCCTGAAACTAAAATCTTGGATAATTTAGGAGTGGCAATTCATGGACAAAGTTTTGCGAATAAAGCTATCAAAGAAGATTTAACTACTGCCTATCCCAATGCAATATCTGGCTATTTTAATATCGGTTTATTGCATACGGCTTTAAATGGCAGAGCTGGACATGATAATTATGCACCTTGTACTATACCAGGATTATTGTCGCATGGTTATGATTATTGGGCTTTAGGACATGTACATAAGCAAGAAATATTACATGAGAATCCTTGGATTGTTTTTTCAGGTAATTTGCAAGGGCGACACGTTCGTGAAACTGGAGATAAAGGTTGTTTATTAGTTGAGGTAAAAAATGGTAAAACAACTGTAAAACCTATTGCTGTGAATGTTTTGCGTTGGGAAATATGCCAATTAGATGTTAGTAAACTGTTTCATATAGATGAAATAATTGAAAAAGCCCGAGAAGCAGTGATTCAATTACGCCAACAATTGGAAGATAAAACTTTGGCATTGCGTTTTATTTTTGAAGGTAATAGTCAAATTCATAATGAATTACACAGCAATTTAGAACAATTGGTAAATGAAATTCGGACTGTAGTTTTCGATGCTAGTTTGGGTAATATTTGGGTTGAAAAAATTAATTTGCGCACCCAACCAGTATTAAATAATATAATGCAAGATGAGGGTCCATTGGAGGAATTAGGACAATTTTTAAAAACTTTACCTCATAATCTTGATGATTTGCAAATTTTAACTACGGAATTGCGTTCTCTTAGAAATGCGCTGCCATTAGAAGCTCGACAAAATGAGAAAGCTGGTGGTATTGATCCAGGTAATCCTGATACAATTTTGCAGTCGTTAAATGGCGTTGAAGAATTACTTATATCACGTTTACTGATAAATTCTTAATCGCTATTTTGCAGTAAAATCGGCATAGCTGCTTTCAAGTACACTATCATTGACCACAAAGTTAAAATAGCTGCAATATATAAAAAAGCTAATCCTATTTCATAAATAGGCATAGTAAAAAGTGGTTCATTATACAATAATAATAATAGAGCTGACATTTGGGCAGTTGTTTTAATTTTTCCAATCATCGAAACAGCAACTGTCGCTCGCTGCCCTAATTCTGCCATCCATTCGCGTAAAGCAGAAATAGTAATTTCACGTCCAATAATAATTGCGGCTGGAATTGCCATCCAAGGACTGGGGTGAATCTGAACTAGAAAAACTAAAGCGGTGGCTACAATTAATTTATCAGCAACTGGGTCTAAAAAAGCTCCAAAAGCCGAAGTTTGTTGCCAACGTCTAGCCAAATAACCATCAAACCAGTCAGTAATCACCGCCAAAGCAAATACAGCAGTAGTTAATATATTTGCATTGTCCCAAGGCGCATAAAATAAACCAACAAATACTGGGATTAAAATAATTCTTAGCAAAGTTAATAGATTAGGAATGTTCTTCATAATTTTTTCATCAAAGTTAATTGTATAATTTTTTTAAATTTCAGACATAAATAGTTATTTTTTAACACCTTTAGCTCCTTTAAAATTTCCACCTTTTGAGCCTTTCAATTTTGCACCAGTTAAATTAGCTCCCTTAAATTTAGCTCCTTTTAAATTAGTATTACGCAAATCAGCCCCTCGTAAATTAGCATTACGAAAATCCGCTCTAGTTAAATTAGCTCGATACATTTTAGCTGAACGTAAATTAGCTCGACGTAAATCAGCTCGGCTCAGATTAGCACTTCTCATATCAGCACTACGCATTTTTGTACGCCTTAATTTAGCTCTGGATAAATTTGCCCCTTTTAATCTTGCACGGGTAAGATTCAGACCATTTAAGTTTGCCCCTCTTAAATCACAGCGGTTACATTTTTTAGTTTTTTTTAGTTTTTTTACATGACTTTTATTGGCGGCTAAACTAACATGACCTAAAAATCCCACAGCTAATGAAATCGTCAGTATAATCAGCAATTTTGTTATAAATTTTTTTTTCATGACTTGTTCCTAAACGGAATTAATTATTTTTTATGTAATATATTGTAGCCAATTTTTACTTTTATCACCAATTACCAAAAAATGTGGATTTAATAAAGAATCTTTAGTATTATAAACCAGTGATTGTAAATTAAGATTAGTTAAATAACCTCCAGCTTGTTCGACAACACATTGAGCCGCTGCTGTATCCCATTCTGAAGTTAAGCCTAAACGTGGGTAAATATCCGCTTTGCCTTCCGCAACTAAACAAATTTTTAAGGAACTTCCCATACTAATTAATTCAACTTCCTGATCTAAATTATCAATAAACTGCTGTACTGCTGGATTAGTATGCGAACGACTGCCGACAATTGCTAATTTACCTTTTGGACAAGGGCGCACGGAAATAGCGGTAGCAGATTGTTCAGGTAATTGTTTGAATGCACCTATTCCTGCGGCGGCAAAATAATTAACCTGCGTTACTGGCACATAAACCACGCCCAAAATTGGTTTGCCATTGTCAATAAAGGCAATATTCACGGTAAATTCACCATTGCGTTTAACAAATTCACGCGTTCCATCTAATGGATCGACTAACCAATAACGTTGCCAACTAGCACGTTCTTTATAAGGTATTTGCGTTGATTCTTCGGATAAAATTGGGTAATTAGGCGATATTTTATTTAACTCGGCTATAATTGTTTCATGCGCTAATTTATCTGCCATGGTAAGTGGGGAATTATCAGATTTTTTCTCAACTTCAAAAGCAGTTGAATAAACCTCCAATATTTTTTCGCCAGCCGTTTTTGCAATTTGGTTAATTGTATTTAGTAATTCTATAGAAATGAATTCTTTTGGCATTAGTAATATTTCCTTTAATTGTCTAATATGATTTTTGTGATTTAAATTATAGACTGTGATTATTTATTTAGTTTTTAGATGAAACTTTATAATAATTATCAAGTTATAAATGAAAAAAATCATAGTTTATCATCTGAATCACAGTTTAGACAGTAAATAAAAAAGCTTTTTATATATATTATAGTAGAAAAAATTATAATTTTGCAACTTAAAATTAGAAAGATGATTCACCACCGTTCAAACACAAAATCACCTGTAATTAATGCGCTTCACAAACTCAACACATCCTACGATTCTAAATTATTTGTAACTACCTACCAAGTTAAGAAAATACATATAAAATGTAGAATGTTGTTGATAAACAAAGCGCATCAATCATGCTACCTTCAAATATAAGTTTGCAATCTCGCCACAAATTCTTCCAAATCAATCGGATAATTATTTACCCCCTTAGCTTTCCAATAAACATTGTCAAACTGATTTGCTTCTTTATAAATCGCCATAACTGCATGACTACGCCTTGATTTTTGTTGATATAAAGCCCGTTTTTCTAAAATAACTTGCATCATAAAACGTGTTTCCCAACTTTGTTTATGTTGACTCAGTAACCAAAGATCACGCCCTGTAAGCTGACTAATTAAATAATCAGGAACTAATTTATCTAAATATTGTGCAAACTCAAAATAATCTTGTTCTAATAAAACTAAGGAATCATCCTGATTAACCTTATTTGGGACACTTAATTTAAGACAACCATTGATCTTATAAATTAGCGAATAACCAGCATTATCTTCCAATAAATTTGAATTGGATAAATCTTCAATATTGTATTTTTTTGGCTGTTCTTGATCAGATAATTTGACGTTAATATTGTGATCAGGAGTGTGCGATAACACCGCAAATTTCTTTTGATATTGCCTAAATATGATTTCTAAATTATTGTCATAACAAGCGGAAATCACAATAATTGGCATTGAAAGTTGCGCTAATAATTCGTACAAAGCGTTTGGAGAAGCTTCAAGTTATTGCACCAAATTTTCAACTTCACTACGCAAAGTGGCTCGGCTACAATCATTTTTCAATTCTAAATATTGACAAATTTCTGAAAAAGAACCTTCAAAACTAGAATATTGGGCAAATTGCGATAATTTATCGGTTAATTTATCAGCAATATTAGAACCTAAAAAAATGGCAATTTCACTTTGTTTCAAACGTTGCGCTAAAATAGGATAATTTAGTTGCAAATCTATATTTTTATCATCATCTTGCTGCCAAAAATGAATGAACTCTATCAAACTTATTTTGCTGTTCAAAAAATTGGCAATAATTTGTAGTTTTTCTCTATCAGGCTGATTAATTATGGCTGTTTGTTGCAAATCATTTAAATAGTTTTTCAACGGTTTCCAAACTTCAGAAATATCATCAATATGCTGTACCAATCCTTGTCTTAAACGAATTATTTTCTCATTTAATGCCAAACGTTTTAGACTTTTTTCCCAATATTGAACTGTTTCATAATTAATCAATTCAAGTGCTTGCTATTGTCTAAATAACTCATCGAAACGAATTGCTAAACCAGATTTTTTAGCCTTATCAGCTTTATAACCAGAAGATACCAGTCCAACAACAAGATTGGTTTTATAATGATATACAGGACCACCGCTTTGCCCTTTCCCTTCCATAGCATCATTTTCAATTCGATGGTCATCTCGAAAACGAGAAATATTGCCTAAATATAAACCTAAATTTTGATTATCAGCCCGATAAGCTGGATAGCCACGTGAAACTAACTCATCACCAATATGAATTTCATCAACTAAACCTAGTGGCAAATAAAATGGCGATTGATAAGATTTAACTTTTAACACTGCAATATCAAATCCATTTTCAATTAAAGATTTTTCTGCATCAAATTCGACTTCAAATTCTTCTTGAGTTGAATATATTTGAATTTTAATATCGCTCGGAATAGGTTTGTTAATACAATGAAATGCGGTTAAAATATAATCAGGCGATATAAAAAAACCCGTGCCTTGAAATTCGTCATAAACAAACAATTTAACCGTTGCCTTGGCAATTTCAGTCTGAATCAATTTAGCGGATATTGGCATCAATCACTCCAAAAATAAGTTTTATATATTTAAATAATTGCCTTAATACCTTCAATAAAAATTCGGAAACTATTTGAACGCCTGTTGTTTGGATTTAAATAGATTCCAATTTTTCTTGAACCTGAAACTTTTTGATATTGACCTTTAGTTAGATGTTCTAATTCTTTTGAAGGAGATTCTAAATAATCTGGAGAACGATACTTTTTCTTATTTTGCAATTTTGATAACCCCGATATTTCTAATCCTTGTTCAACTGCATTTAAATCGGCTAAATACCAACTTTCCAGTTCCCTACAAGCAATGCGAACTAAACTATCAATTCTACCAGCTTGTTTACAAAGTTGAACTAATTTTTCTTTAACTTTAACACAATCACCAGAATCTTGATCCCACAAAACAATAAAATAACTATTTGGCTTACAATAACCACGTATTTTTCTAACTATATTTTTTTCTAAATCTTGTTTACCTTCAAATGGAATACATCGGTAATCAATTTCAGGAATTAGACGAGGAAGTAATTTATCTAACATCTCTTTTGCCGAGCGTTCTTCTAACAAAAATACTAAATGTTTCACTATGGATCAACCCCTTCCAAAAAACCTTGTTTCCACAAATAACCCATTTTATCACCTTCGGCTATATAAGCGGCAATTTGTTCATCATCTTTAGCCCGTTTAACTATTGTTTTTCCATCTTGTTTTATTAACCAAAAAACTTCATCCAATTCAACTGCATTCAAAAAATCGGGAGAATGAGAAGAAATGAATACTTGCCCACGTTTTGAATATAACCGAAATTCTTCTGCAAGCTCATGTAATAAATGTGGATATAATTGATTTTCTGGTTCTTCAATACATAATAGCGGATGCGGTGTTGGATCATGCAATAAAATAAGATAGGCAAACATTTTTATTGTACCATCAGATACATAACGGGCTAAAAAAGGCTCCTTAAAAGAACTGTCTTGAAATTTAAGTAACACCCGTCCCTCTTCAGTTGTTTTTGCTTCTACTTTTTGAATACCTGGTATGCGTTCTGAAAGTTTTTTTAAGATTAAATCAAATTGTTTTCTATGTTCTTTATACATAAATTGGGTGACTAAAGCTAAATTTTCACCTTCAGGTGATAAATGTTCAGCATAAGCATCATCAGGTACTTGTTGAGCTTGATTAATATAGAAATCAGAAATATGCCAATTTTCAATAAGTTCTCTGAACGCATTGGCTGCCTTAAAACGTTGAAATTGTCCTAACCCTTTTATTGCAAGAATGGTTTTTTTGTCCAAAGTTTGTTCTTCACGTTCTAATTTTTCTTCTGGTTTATCAAAATCGTCTTCATTAGTAATTGCATAACCTTTTCCATTCTGAAAGTCAAGAAAATGGAACGGCGACCCATGACGACCACGCTTATAACGTAGAACTTCCCGTTTTACGACAGGGTGATTATTTTCTTGAGTAATTTGTAGCCAATAAGTTATTAATCTCTCTATATTGGTAACTTTCATTCGGAATTGAATGGTTAATTCAATCTCTTCATTTTCGTGTCCCCGACTCACGACTTCTTTAAAACCACCACGTTTATTTAAAGCTTTTTGAATATTATCCTGCATTGCATCTTGTAGAAAACTAAATACATCAAACAAGGAAGATTTCCCACTGCCATTTGCACCTATTATAACGCACATATTAGGTATATTTTTAAACTCAACTGCTTGAAAAGTTTTAAAATTTTTTAATGATATAGATATAATTTTCATTTGTATATTTTTCAATCAGGTAAATTTATTTAAAAATTGGCATCAATCACTCCAAAAATAAGTTTTATACACATAAATTTTTCAAATAACCATTCATTACTAAAATAGCTGCAATGGTTAAAGTATTAGTAGTTGGAACTCCAAAACCAACCACTAAACAATCCATAGAAACCGCAATGATTAAATCTTCTTTATTTTCAAATATTTTCTTTTTATGCGTATAATCCCACTCGACACAAATTTTCTGTTTTAACGCAAGCTTTTGGCTTTCTAACCAATCATTGAACCGCTTTTTCAAAGATTCCAAAGACGGGAACTCGGCAAACTCAATCACATCTTGGTCATCATTTGCATTCATATTTTGAAAC
>JAGLFE010000354.1 GCA_023144675.1 Thiomargarita sp.
CCGCTTCATCTTTAACTGGGTCAACGGGACCGACATAATAAATAAACCGATTTTTAAAATCTAATCCATCAGGTAGAGATTTTCCTTGGGCAAATAAATCAGCAATACGTTTATGCGCTGCATCGCGCCCAGTTAATATTTTACCACTAAGTAATAAACTTTCTCCAGGCTGCCATTGTGTAATTTCTTCTTTGGTAATAGTATCTAAATTAACCCGCCGAGTATTTGCGCCCACTTCCCAAGTAATTTGTGGCCAATCTTCTAATTTAGGTGGAGTCAATTTCACTGCGCCACTGCCATCTAAAACAAAATGAGCATGGCGAGTGGCGGCACAATTTGGAATCATCGCAATTGGTAAGGAAGCTGCATGAGTGGGATAATCTAAAATTTTTACATCCAAAACTGTGGTTAAACCACCTAAACCCTGCGCGCCAATTCCTAACGCATTGACTTTTTCATAAAGTTCCAATCGCAATTCTTCAATATAATTGGATGCTCCACGAAGTTGCAATTCGTGAATATTAACAGAAGCCATTAAGGATTCTTTAGCCAATAACATTGCTTTTTCCGCTGTACCCCCAATTCCAATTCCCAAAATACCAGGCGGACACCAACCAGCTCCCATTTGAGGAACGGTTTTCAATACCCAATCAACTAGATTATCACTGGGATTTAACATCGCAAATTTAGATTTATTTTCTGAACCTCCACCTTTAGCCGCTACCGTTACTTCAACCGTATTACCTGTTACAATTTCAGTATGAATAATGGCGGGCGTGTTGTCCCGAGTATTTTTGCGACTATTTGCAGGATCAGCTAAAACTGAAGCCCGCAATTTATTATCGGGATAATTATAAGCCTGTCGTACACCTTCATTTACCATTTCAACCAAACTTTTTTTAGTTTCCCATTGCACCTGCATTCCAACTTTTAAAAAAACCACGGCAATACCAGTATCTTGGCAAATAGGACGCTTCCCTTCAGCACTCATACGGGAATTAACTAAAATTTGGGCAATGGCATCTTTTGCTGCCAACGATTGTTCTTGTTTGTAGGCTTTTTCTAGGGCTTGAATATAATCAAGGGGATGATAATAGGAAATAAATTGAAAAGCATCGGCAATACTTTGAATAAAATCATGTTCACGAATAACTGTCATAATAGGCTTCCTAGTTAATTTATAAGTTTAAAACCTTACTGAATCCAAAATAAAAAGGCGGATAAAATATGCATATTATCCACCTTAAATACTATTTATTATTTAATTTTACCATGACATAGTTTATATTTTTTCCCAGAACCACAAGGACAAGCTTCATTTCTACCCACTTTAGGTTTTTCGCGGACAAATGGTTTTTGTTGAGGTGCTTGCTTGTCTTGATTATTTGCTTCAGCATTTTCAGCCATTTGATTGTTTAAACCCTCCACTTTAGCATGTTGAAATTGCATATTTACATTTTGTTGCCTTTTGGCTTCAACCGCTTGCACGTCTGATTCAGATTGGACTCTTATTCGAGAAAGTATGCCAATAACTTCACTTTTGATTTTATCTAGCATTTGGGAAAACATTTCAAAAGCTTCTTTTTTATATTCATGCTTCGGATTTTGATGCGCATAACTCCGCAGATTAATACTTTGGCGTAAATAATCCATAGCGGCTAAATGTTCTTTCCAATAGTTATCCAAAACTTGTAGCATTAAGGTTTTTTCAAAATTGCGTACTACTTTAGAACCAACCACTTTTTCTTTAGCTTTATATTCCGCAACTAAAGCCTCTTCAATCTTTTTACGCAAAGTTTCCTCATGTAAGGAATGATCTTGATCCAGCCATTGTTGAATAGGTAATTTTAAGGCAAAATTTTGTGCAATCGCTTGTTCTAAACTAGAAATATCCCATAATTCGTCTAAGCTTTGCGGTGAAATATATATATCAATGGTTTCCATTAATACTTCATGGCGAATACTGATGATAGAATCCTCAACCGTATCAAATTCCATTAATTCATTACGTTGCCGATAAATAATTTTCCGTTGATCATTAGCTGTATCATCGTATTCCAATAATTGTTTACGAATATCAAAATTGCGTCCTTCTACTTTGCGTTGGGCATTTTCAATAGCTTTTGTAACCCAAGGATGTTCAATAGATTCTCCTTTTTCCATGCCTAATTTTTTCATCAAACCCGACACCCGTTCGGAAGCAAAAATACGCATTAAATTATCTTGCAAAGATAGGTAAAATCGGCTAGAACCTGGATCACCTTGTCTGCCAGAACGACCTCGCAATTGGTTATCAATCCGTCTGGATTCATGGCGTTCAGTACCAATAATATGCAATCCACCACTTAAAATAACTGCTTCATGTCTTTGTTTCCATTCCTCTCGCATCTTGTCGGCTTTATCTACTTTATTTTCTTTTAGTTCCACAATTTCTGCTTCTACATTACCGCCTAATACAATATCAGTTCCACGTCCAGCCATATTAGTAGCAATGGTGGTAGCACCTGGTCTTCCCGCTTGGGTAATAATATGGGCTTCTTGCTCATGGAATCGAGCATTTAATACTTTATGTTCGATATTAGCTGTTTGTAACGCATTTGAGAGTAATTCTGAACTTTCAATCGAAGTTGTTCCGACTAATACTGGTTGTTTTCTAGCTTGACAACTTTTTATATCATCAATAATTGCTTGATATTTTTCTTCTACAGTTAAATAAACTAAATCGCCTTTATCATCGCGAATCATATTTTTATCAGTTGGAATAACCACTACTTCTAAAGCATAAATCTGTTGAAATTCAAATGCTTCCGTATCCGCCGTTCCTGTCATACCAGAAAGCGTGGTGTATAAACGAAATAGATTTTGGAAAGTAATGGAAGCTAAAGTTTGATTTTCATTCTGAATAGCAACTCCTTCTTTTGCTTCCACTGCTTGATGTAAACCCTCCGACCATCGTCTGCCTGGCATTTGCCTACCAGTAAACTCATCAACAATAATAATTTGATCATCTTTAACCAGATAATCCACATCTTTTTGAAATAAAGTATGCGCTCTTAAAGCGGCAGTAATATGGTGCATTAAGGCGATATTAATAGTATCATATAAACTTTCTTCTTCTTTTAAGATATTGGCTTTTACCAACCGCTCTTCAATGACAGAATGTCCAGCATCACTCAAAACAACTTGCTTATTTTTTTCATCAACATAATAATCACCAGGAACTTCTTCTTCCTCATCTTTGTGAGTTTCACGTTCTTGCGGGGTTAAACCTGGAATGAGTTTATTAATTTTTTTGTATAAATCTGAATTATCTTCGGTTGGTCCTGAAATAATTAAAGGCGTGCGTGCTTCGTCAATTAAAATAGAATCTACTTCGTCCACTACTGCAAAATTTAAAGGGCGTTGCACTCGATCCTCAATCTTAAACGCCATATTATCACGCAAATAATCAAAACCGAATTCGTTATTAGTGCCATAAGTAATATCGGCAGCATAGGCGGCTTGCTTTTCTTCATGCGACATACCAGATAAATTAATACCGATGCTCATACCTAAAAACTGGTAAAGTTTTCCCATCCATTCAGCATCACGTTTAGCTAAATAGTCATTAACTGTAACAATATGAACTCCTTTACCGCTCAACGCATTTAAATAGGAGGCTAAAGTGGCTACTAAAGTTTTTCCTTCACCCGTCCGCATTTCAGCAATTTTTCCTTGATGCAATACTATTCCGCCAATAAGTTGCATATCAAAATGGCGCATATTTAATACCCGTTTACCAGCCTCACGTACAACTGCGAAGGCTTCAGGTAGTAAATCATCTAAGGAAGCTCCTTGTTTAAACCGTTCACGAAATTCATTAGTTTTAGCAATTAATTGATTATCGTCTAACTTGGATATATCTGATTCCAATGCGTTAATCTGATTAACTGTTTTAGACATACGTTTGATTAACCGATCATTGCGGCTACCAAAAATATTAGTAAATATTTGTTTTATCATGTTTATTTAGTGGCTTGTAAGTAAATAGTAAATTTTATGTTTATCCATAAATAAGGACATTTATTTTAAATTATAGGGCAGTACTAATAAAGTATTGAAATATTTGTAAAACTTTAATAAAATATAACTAATTGAAGTTAAAAGTTATTATAAATAATCGGTTTTTTTAGAAATAATTGATGCGCTTCGCAAACTTAGCACATCCTACGATTCTAAATTATTTAATTAAGGAATACGGTAGTCCTGAACAAAGTAGTGATGGTCTCAAAAAACCTGTCAGGTATCAAAGACCTAACAGGTT
>JAGLFE010000355.1 GCA_023144675.1 Thiomargarita sp.
ATTAAGCTGTTGCAAAGCATTAGCTATTGTTTTTATAATAGTTGTTTCTACATTCTTATTTCCGACTAATTTTATTATTTGCTGTTGATAAACATCATTATCACTAATAATTAGAACTTGCTTAATTGTTTTAGTTAAAAAGGCTTCTATGTGCTTAAAAGTTTCTTGAAGTTTATCCACTCCAATCGGTTTATTTAAATAACCAATTGCCCCTCTTTTTTTAGCCTCAATATCTTGATCCGAACCAGACATAAAGTAAACTGGAATATGCCGAGTATTAACATTATCTTTAAGTCGTTCCATAACACTCCAACCATCAAGTTTAGGTAATCCAATATCTAAAATGATTACATTGGGATGATATTTATCCACTAAAACTAAGCCCATTTTGCCATCACCAGCAGCTAGACATTTAAATCCATTTTCCCGCACTAAATCTATGACAATATTAGCAAAATTATTATCATCTTCAATGATTAAGATTATTTTATCTTTTGGGTGCAAATTTTCCCTATCATCTTTAACTAGCTTGGTTGGTTCGGTAATTTTTGTTGATGTTTCTGGATTCACGATAAAAGCCACCTGATTTGTTTCAGCAACGATTTCAAGAGGCAAATATAATGTAAATTGACTGCCCTTATTTTCCTGACTTTCTAAAGTTAAATCACCCCCTAAAAGTTGGGATAACTGGCGAGAAATAGATAAACCAAGTCCCGTTCCGCCATAACTACGATTGGTACTGCCATCCGCCTGTTGAAAAGCTTCAAAAATAACTTGTTGTTTATCAGTTGGAATCCCAATGCCAGTATCAAGTACTTTAAAACTTATAAATGGTATTTTCTTTGTTTGCAAGACAACAGGTAGTTCATCGACTTGATTCTTCTGTATTGTGAGTTGTACTTTGCCTTGTTTAGTAAATTTGAAAGCATTGGATAATAAATTATTGAGGATTTGCCGTAATTTTTGTTGATCAGTTTGTAATGTATCTGATACATTATCATCAAATGTAACATCGAAATTTGTACTGTTATTTTCTGCAAGGGGATAAAATTTTTGCTTGATATTTTTAATTAAATCCCTTAATAAAACTGTATCCAAATGCACTTCGGTTTTACCCGCTTCAATCTTAGATAAATCAAGGATTTCATTAATTAATTGCAATAAATCAGAACCAGCACTATGAATAGTTTGTGCATATTCAACTTGCTTATCATTTAGATTGTTGGCTTTATTTTCAGATAG
The DNA here is from genome assembly GCA_023144675.1 of Thiomargarita sp. Classification (GTDB taxonomy): domain Bacteria; phylum Pseudomonadota; class Gammaproteobacteria; order Beggiatoales; family Beggiatoaceae; genus JAGLFE01. The sequence continues at coordinate 1,243 of JAGLFE010000355.1, forward strand.
TAATTTGGCTAAAATAAGTACACTGTTCAAAGGCGTGCGTAATTCGTGGGACATATTAGCCAAAAATTCGGATTTATAACGGCTGGCTGATTCTAGCTGTTCTGCTTTAGCTTCAATGGCAGATTTAGCTTGCTCTAATTCGGTTTGATTTTGTTCTAAACTTTGATTTTTTTGCTGAATTTCTGATTTTTGTTGTCTTAAATCCCGAGTTTGATCTTCCAAAGATTCATTTGTTTGGCGTAATTCCTCTTGTTGATTTTGTAACTCTTCTTGTTGGCTTTGCAATTCCTCGGATTGATTTTGTAATTCAGCGTTATTTTCTTGTAATTCCGTTTGCTTTTGCTGCAATTCTACTTGTTGAGTTTTTAAACTTTCAGCTTGGTGTTGCGTTTTTTCTAATAATAATTGCATTTGAGTACGGGATTCTGCCATATTCATAGCAATCCCAATATTAGATACCACTTGTTCTAAAAAATTTTGTTGAATTTGCGTCAAGGGATTATTAGAACCAATTTCAATAACACCTAAAACTAGTTCTTCATATAAAATAGGTAATAATAATACATGACGAGGTAAAGCACCTGCTAAACCAGAACGTACTACAATAGGACATTCTTCCACCGTTTGGGAAATAGAAATTACTTTTTTCTCTAAAGCTGTTTGTCCAACTAAACCTTCACCTAATTTGAATTGGGATAGCGAGTTTTCATTTGCAGTAAAAGCATAACTAGCAACCATTTGTAAATAATCTTTGTCTGAATCGTGCTTCAATTGGTAAAATAAACCTATTTGGGCATCCGTATAAACAGTTAGATAGGTAATTACATTTTTAGCTAAAATTTTTATACTTTGATCACCACCCATCAGGGTACTTAATTGAGTTTGCCCACTTTTTAACCAATTTTGAACAGCATTTTCATCTTTTGATGTAGTTAATTTCATGGTAGCTGATTCTAAGGCGTGATGAATTTGTTTAAAATCACCAGAATAAGTGGCATCAGAAAAATGCTCCAAATTACCTTCAGCTAACATTTCAGAATGCTCAATAATATGATTAATCACTACTTGTAAGCTAGTTACGGTAGATTTCAAGGCATTCTCAATTTGGACAAAATCTCCTCGATATTCACTAGCGGTAGTTATTTGTAAATTTCCTACGGCTAATCCCTGCGAAACCCGAGTAATATCGTCAATCACCGCTTTAAAATATTGGGAAATAGTATTAAATGCTCGTCCAATATCACCAATTTCATCTTTACGATGCAATAATTTTTCCATTTCATCACGATCAATACCTTCTAAAGTAGTATTACCAGCAATTAATAATTGGGAAACTTGCATAATAAAATTAAGTGGTTTACTAAGCAAATTGACAAAAATAAATACTATAATCATTCCAATAATAACCGCAATAATACTAATAAATAAAGTAATAAATAAAGTTTTTTGTTCTTGTTTTTGTACATTAATTTTAGCCAAATTTTCATCTTCAATTGCCCGAACTAATATTTTTTCAAATAAAGATTCAAGCTCATAACTAAATTTGGTATATATTTCTACCTGTTGGGTAATTTCAGTATTAATCTGAACTAATTTATCAAAATTTAGTTGATATTGTTCAGTTAACCAATTTAGTTGATTTTTCTGTTTTTGAGCAAGTTGGGTTGCGGCAATATTTATTTTAAAATTATGTATTTTTTGATGTAATTTATCTATATATTGTTTATCATTTCGGAGTAAAAAATCTTTTTCATAACGGCGCATCATCAACAAATCAATAATTAATAGGGGCAACTTTTTATTTTGTACCATTTCTTCAATAGCATGAACACTTTTTCTAAATATACCTTCTAAACCTTCATCTTTAAAGCCACGTATTTCAATTAATTCAACTGTAGCTAAAACACTAGATTCATACTGCACTAAGGCGTGTTCAATCTTATCAAAAATATATAAATCTTTTTGTTGCTTTTCTAAATGTTTTTTAATCTTATGATTATTTTCTAAATAAAGAATTTCTTCTAAATAAATATGAATAGCTTCAATTTGTTTTTGTAATGATTCAATATATTTAGTTCGTGATTTTTTAAAACCATGTTGTTTGTAATATAAAAAATAATTTTTCTCATATTGGCGAGTCAACAATATTGCATTTTGGCTTTGCAAATTTAATTTAGCAATTTGACTATCTACTTCAATTAACTCCATTACAATTAATTTAATATTATTTTGATTAATTAAAACTACAACGCTAACAAAAATAATCAAACCAATCATTATTAACGAAATAATAATAAATTTGCTACTTATTTTCAAATCATTGAACCATTTAAACATGAAAAATTCCCCTAAATATTTAATAATCGTTTGTAACTATCTACTAAAACTTTAATATTTCAAAGCTAATTAAGAATACTGAAATCGAAAGATTGATGCGCTTCGTTTCTCAGCAGCATCCTACATTTTTTACTTAATTTTATATACATATTTCTGTAGATAGTTACAATTGTTCATAAAACTACTTTTCTAAAAGTTAAATTCTATTTTACCGAAAAATGTTCTTTCAGGACCACCTGGAATGTCGTCTATTCTTTGCCTAATGTATTCAGGATAGCTATATTCTTGATCAAATAAATTGTTAATGGTAAAAAATAATTTATAGTTGGTGCTTGGTTTGTAGGTAAATTGCAAATTAGACAAAAAATAATCGTCAATAGTTACATTATCACTTTTTCTGTTACCAATATATTGTAAATTAAAACTTATCGGTAATTTATTGGTGTAATTCCAAGTTAAACCTGCATTTCCAGAATAGTTTGCTATAAATGGAATATCTTTTCCACTTTCTTTAAGCTCGCCATCTCTATATGAAACATTGAAAAATGCCGAAAGATTTTTAGCTTTTCTATTCAATTCAAATTCTAATCCATGAATTTTTTGTCCCTCACTATTTATGTAGTCTGGAATTCCATCTCCATTGGTATCACTTCGTTCAATAGTATCGTTGGTATCTAAAAAGAATAAATTTAATTTGGTGCTATAATTTTTTGAATAGCTATGATCGATTCCTAAATCAAGTGTTTTAATCCGTTCAGCTTTTAAGTTTGGATCACCGAAAATTATGCCCGAAACATCAACCATCTGTTCAAAGAAATTTGGAGAACGAAAGGCTTCACCATAAAGTACCTTGAAATAAGTATTTTTTGTCAATTCATAAACTGTTCCAAGGGAAGGCGACAGACCTTGACCAGCACGGCTATTATCATTAAATCGTATTCCACCGATAAGATTTAGCTTTGGAGTTA
>JAGLFE010000356.1 GCA_023144675.1 Thiomargarita sp.
TGCTAAACCTTTTAACAAACCATCCAATAAACCAATCAATAAAAATTTTAGCGCATTAAATTCATTGAAACTAATCAAAAAATATGTTTTTTCCCAAATTGTTGCATTAATTGGCCATTGTTCAAGCAATAATTCAGTATGCATTTCAACAGGAATAACCCATAATCCATAAAAAATTTTGAATTGATTTGTATTTGGCGGAAACAATAACGGTAAGTCAAAAGCCGCAATAATCACCATTCCAATAACAAATAAAACTAAAGTCAAGGGAATAATGATTACAAAAAAATTAATCATGACAAATTTAAACACTATCCACAAGGTTTGGATTTTAGTTAAGCTTTTTTCATAGCGTCCCAGTAAAACTGGCTCAAAAATTAGCCATTTAAGTAATTCAAAGCTATTTTTCGGCGTAGTTGGTTTGTAAAAGGGATTATTTTCGGGCATTTTTATTTATCCTTTTTGTCCTTGAAAATTTTTCCGATTAAAACAATTGGCCAATCTAAAAATATCGTGCGAATTAAATCAAAAATGAAGGAAAATAACGGTTTTAACTGCAATAAACTGAAATATTGTTGCAATTTCCCAATCCTTTTTGTAGATAGATAATCTAAACTTTTCTGCTGTTTTCGATAACTTTTTTGCCAGCGTTTCAATTGCTTGACAAAAAACCGAATATTTTCCAAAGAAGCGGAATAATTATTAATTTGCTTCGATAAAAAATGCAATAAAGCATAATCGTAGCCTTCCGCCTGCGCAATTTGATTGATAATATGCGAAATATGTACATTGGGCAAATCGGGATGGCTACGGCTTAATTCATAACGCACTTCATCATACAACAACGACGGCAAAATTTCCTTTTCCTGAATATCCAACTTTGAAAATTGCCATTCTTTATCAATATAAAATAACATTTCATCAAAAGCTTTCTGCGTAATCAACAACAGAGCTACATTGCGATAATTTTTTAAACCATTCAAACGCCCATAAAATTCCTGATTAAAACGCTTATCAACATCATTTTCCGCCATTTTATCAAAATTAGCCAAAACAATGATAAACCGTTGCGCCGATTGTTCTAAATCTGACAAAATACCCAATAAATCCACGCCTTCAGGCAACTCCGCTTGATAATATTGCCGCCATAACTGCCCCAAGAACTGCCGATAATCACTGCGACACACCCGCATATTCACCACCAACAAGCGCGCCTCCTCTTGCAACGGGCAAGCCTCAATATCCAGCACCAACCGCTTGCGTTCCTCCTCATCAACCGAAATCACCACATTTACCGAAGTGCCATCCAAAAGATAACACAATATATTTTCCGTGAATTGCGGACGTAAACAATGAATATAATTTGTTGACATATTTGGCTTCTTAATTCGCATTAATAGATAATTAATTTTCCTTAATCATATTTTCCAACTGGTGCTTATTCAGAATATTATTGGGCAAAGCTGTAATAGCTTCATTACTTATTTGATTAGCAGCTACAATAATACCAGCTTGATTTAAACCAATCCAAATATTTTTCCAAACTGCTTTTAAAACTCTAAATTTATATTGATAATCTTTAGTTTTAAAAAATACAGCATATTCTGCAGTATGTTCACTAACTTCAATAGCTAAAATATCATTAAGCCAAACAATTGGTTTAAAATCCTTTACAATATGTTTTTTAACCGATAATATTGCCTGAAAAATCACTTTTTCCACTATTCTAGGGTCATATTTAGGGTCAATTGGTATAGTTAATTTTAGCCAATATTGATTATCAGGATAACTAAAATTGCGAATATTGGAAGCGGCGGCGATACTATTTGGAATACTTAAAATATAACCTTTACGAGTTTTAATTTGGGTAACTCGCCAATTTACATTAACCACCTTTCCTTCTTCAAGCTCACCAATTTGAACCCATTCTCCAATCCGAAATGAATGCTCAATACTAAGCGCAATCCCAGAAAAAATATTCGATAAATTCATTTGTACCGCCAAACCAATAATCATAGCGGCGACCCCTGAAGTTGCTAACAAGCTAGTAATAGGTCGTTCAAAAACAAAGGCGATAATACCAAAAATGGCTAAAGTGTAAATAACAAGAGCGGTTAAAAACCGTATTAAATTTGGCACTGCTCGTCCAGTTTTTTCCTCCAAAGATAACCATAAAAAACGTTTTACCGCCATTATTAATATAATTGCTGGAATAATCCACCATAATATTCTAATAGAAACAATAACTATTTTTTCTAATCCCAAATTTTTAATCACTGAGGAAAAGTACACGCTATCTACTAACCAGTGGATTACAAATATTTCGCTTGAGATTAATAGAATTAATACGGCAATACTTTGTAAAAACCATAAATACTTCAAACTAATTAAGCTCATATTTTTTTTATAACTAAATAATATTAATAATATCGTGATTATAATACTAATTATAAATAATTGACTCGCTAATTCTGTGGGAATTGATAAATGATAGCGATAAGCACTATGATTAATAATAATTTCCGTATTAAAGGTAGAATATTCAGTGAATTGTTTAGAGTCAAAATATTTTGGATTACCTAATAATTCCTGTTTGATACTGCCATGAAAAAATTCGATACTTTTTATTATCCAATCACCTAAAGTACTACGTTTTTGCACCTCGTCAATTTTATTAGATACTAATTTCATCCCCAAAATATCTTTTACATAAAGTAATTGGCTTTTATTTAAAGTACGATGGCGAAAACTAATATTTAATGGATACTGAAAAATATAAGTTTTAGGCACGCCCACTTTAAAATTGCCATTTACTCTATAAAGTTGATAAGTTTCCTGATTTATTTTTTCTAGCGGAAATTCCTCTATTTTAACTGGTTCAATTGTATTCAGAAATTCAATATTTTGTGGGTGGATTTTTTCTGCGCCATCGAACCGAAACCAAACAAAAAAATCTAAATTAACCACGCCAGTTTTATGATCAAAATTATTAATACTATTTAATTTAATTGAGGTATAAGCTACCTGCGTTTTAAATATTTGATCTTTAACAGAAGAATTGGATAAATTTTGGGGTGCGGCAAGATTGAGACTAAGTTCTTGTTGATAATTGGGTGCCAGTTGTAATTGGGTATGAGTAGAAATTAAATGCCCATTTTTATAAATACCCATTGCAATCGGTTTTAAAGCATCCCCATTTTTATCAAAATAATTAAGTCCAGTATTTCCCTTGACCGCTTTATCAGGACTGTCGAAACGTTTTAATGTATCTCGAATTTTTTTCCTATCTTCTACTAAGGTAGTTTGTAAGCCCTTAATTTTAGCCTTTTTTATTGCTTCAACAATAACTGCTGCCGCATCCACCGCATAAAAAGCTTGCCAAGATAGAGAAAAAGTAGGTTCTTCTGAATAGGCTTGTTGATAAATTTTGTTAAAATAATAAGCTTGCCTATCTGCGGTGTCAAATAGAAAAGGAGTGGAAACATAAACACCATTGGTATAAAATCCTGGCGTTATTCTTTCGGCTTGATATTGTTCTGCAAAATGCTGGCGAAATTTTTTACTAGCATAAGAATCAGGTGCAATCAATAAATTTTTCAGTCCTGCTTCTCGTATTGATTTAACTAAATGTATGCCTTCTATTGTATGCGTGGATAAAAAAATCGGTGCGGTATAAAGTTTGGTTTTTAATTCAGCAATAATTTGTTGTATTTGAGTGTCTAAAAGTTTATTATTTGACGGTAACAACCATTGATATTTTATGTCTATATTTAATTGCTGGGCGGCTTCCTTAAATTTTTCCGCCAAATAAGAACCGTAAACATCATTCGTATGAATAATACTGATGGCATCTTTTTTCAAAACGTGTTTGGTATAATTTGCTAAAAAATAGGCTTGTAAATTATCATTGAATATAGTTCTGAAATACCAATCGTTTTTTTGAGTTACTTCAACATTAGTAGAAGTGGGAGTAATTGCTGGTATCTGATATTTATAATAAACCTTGCCTGCATTAATGGAGCAAGCACTATAATTATGTCCAATAACGGCTAAAGCCCGATTTTGTGCGACTATTTTTTGGGCGATTTTAGTTGCTCTATAAATGTCATTCCTATCATCAAATACATCTAATACTAACTTTTTCCCATGAATTCCACCTTGTTGATTAATATTATCGAAATATAATTGTACCGCTTTCTTCATAGTTCGACCAACAAGTGCTTCATCACCTAATAATGGACCAACAAAAGCAATATGAATAGCTTCGGCATCGTCCTTTTTAAACAGTTGAAAACCTACCCAAGCTAGAATTATAAAAGCTGCAAAGATGAGTACAAAAATAAGATATTTTATTATTTTCATTGGAAAAATTATAGATTACATTTATGCTTTGGAATAATATGAGGCATATTTATTAACTTGTTTTAATAAATACGTTTTTGCACCTTGAGTAACAACTAGAACCGCTAAAGATTTTCTTTTAAAATACTATTTATTTCTCTTAAATCGGTAATTTGTTGTTTTAAATAATCAATTTCTTTTACTTGTTGCTCAACTAATAAGCAAGATTTTTCTAGTTCCATTTTCAGATCTTTAGCTGAATCAGTATAGTTGTTTTGATTAGCAATTTTACAATTTTCGATATAACCATTTTGTTGGTTATTCTGTCCATTAAAAACCATATTTTCGTTAAAATTAACTAAACCGTTTAAATCTGTTCCAAACACTTCAGCAATTTTTTCTAGTCTTGATACTTGTAAATTTGTTTCACCACGTTCAATTTTACCATAGCCATTTACTGATATGCCCACTTTTTCTGCCATTTGTTCCCGAGACCAACCTTTTATAGTGCGTATGAATTTAATTTGTTCGTGTAATTGCATGAAATGTTACTTAAAAGGTATTAATTGTAACTGGAGGTTGGTTGTTATTATTTTAGATCTAGTTTACCATATTTAGTAATAAATTTAAAAAAAAAGTAGTTTATTAAAAATAATGGGACTTTGCTTAATTTTTTGCTTTATCATAATTTTAATTCTTGAGCGTATAGAGTATAAATATATGCAAAAACATCTTAGTGGATATACTACAGTTGTTGATTCATCTTTATTATTAGACCCAAATGCGATGTGTATTTTTAATTCTATTAGGAATGAAATAATTAGAAATAACCCTTTATATATATCAGAAGATACACTTAAACAGGTCAAATCTAATCAAAATGCAATTAGCATACTTGTTCATTTTTTAAAACAAAAAAAAATACGCAAATTTCAACAAGTAAATAGTGATTTTATCAAAAACTCCATTAAAAGTAAACAAACAATTTTATTATGCAGTGAAACTAAAATCAATTCCTTAGATGAATCAATAAAAAAATTGGTAGTCCTGAACAAAGTTGTATAAAA
>JAGLFE010000357.1 GCA_023144675.1 Thiomargarita sp.
CCCATTAATAGAGAATAAATAATTGTTTCATTCCAACTACTTGGGAAAAACGGTGTGGAACTAATTAAACGTTCTTTTTCATGTATATTGATATATTCGCGGGTTTGAAATGGCCAAATAATCCATAATGAACCGATTAAAATCCCAATAATAGTCAATAACGTTGCTTGATAAAAACGGTTTAATAACCAATTGATAAAACGGCTAAAAACAATGAGTCCCATCATCGCACCTAAACTAAATGGAATTAAAATTGAAAATTGAAAATGTCCAATTGCATTTAAAATAATATCGTATTTTCGTAAAATAAGTAAAATAAATGAGCCTGAAATACCAGGTAATAGCATGGCGGAAATGGCGAGCATTCCGCTTAAAAAAATAAATCCGATATGGTCAGGTGTGTTGACTGGTACTAAATTGACAATAAACCAGCCAAATGTAGCACCTATAATTAAAAATAAAAATTTGTGCCAATTAAACTTTTTTATTTCAGCTAATAGCACTACAATTGAACCTATAATTAAACCAAAAAATAGTCCATAAATTAATTCTGGATGAGTATGTAACAAAGTAGGTAAAGGAATGATGCGGGTAAAAAAAACGATTGCGGATAAAATACCAATTAATAATGGAATCAAAAATTTGAAATCAGGACGTTGCAAGGCTGATTTAAATTCAAATTTACAAACCTGTTGTAAGCATAACAAATCAAAAGAACGTATTGAAGTAATTAACCTGGCATAAATTCCCAAAATGAAAGCCATCGTTCCGCCACTGACACCAGGAACAACATCGGCTGCCCCCATACAAAATCCTTTAACGATTAAAATTAGTTTGTTATTCATAGTTTTTTATATATAATACGAATTAAGGGTTGAAAAATTTTATTTAAAATCAAATCTGTGATTGAAATTCAAAACTTTAACATAATTGATGCGCTTCGCAAACTTAGCATCTACTACGATTCTAAATTATTTAATCAAGAAACACCTATAAAATTAAGTAAAAAAATGTAGAATGATACTGAGGAACGAAGCGCATAAATCATGTTAAAGCTATATTTTAACTCTTA
>JAGLFE010000358.1 GCA_023144675.1 Thiomargarita sp.
GCTTATACTGCACCCTTTGAAATGGATGGACATGGGATGCCTGGGGTTAAAATTAAAACCGCCGATGATAATTGGGCTTGTCCCTTTTTGACTGAAAAAGGTTGTGGTGTTTACGAAGATCGCCCTACAGTTTGTCGATATTATGCCGTTGGTTTAATGTCAATGCGTAGAGAAACTGCTTCAACTGATGAAAGCACTTACTTTTTGGTTGAAGAAGATCACTGTTTAGGACATCAAGAAGACCGTAAAATTACCGTAGCAGATTTTCTTAAAGAACAAGGTGTAGAAAAATACGATGAAATGAATCGTGAATGGCAACAACTTATTTTGAAAAAGCGTTCGGCTGGACCCACAATTGGTAAACCTTCTAAACGTAGTTTCCAATTATTCTTTTTAGGTTGCTATAATTTAGATAATTTTCGAGAATTTGTTAAAAGTAATGGTTTTGTTGAGGTTTATGAACTTTCAACCACAGAATTGGAGCAATTACAAACAGATGATGATGCTTTATTAAGCTTTGCCTTTAAGTTTTTAAAACAAGTTTTATTTGGAGAAAATACCATTGCAGTTAAACAAGATGCGATACAAAAACGAGCGCAAAGACGGCGTGAACAAATTCAAGCTGATCCAGATGATCCTAATAAAGATTACAACGGACCTGAAATGATTTAATTAAAAAGGAAATAAAAATGGACTCCAAAAAATTAACTAAAGCTATTTTAATTGCCATGTTTGCTGGTGGCATTTTAGGTGGAATTTTAAACCTATTTTTCATGGATTCTTATATTGTCGAAGAAATTTTAGTCGGTAATATATTCCATGTAATTGGGCAAATATTTATTAACTCGCTAAAAATGTTAGTAGTTCCACTGGTGTTTGTTTCCTTAGTTTGTGGAACCGCAGCTTTAGGAGATATTAGTAAATTAGGGCGTTTAGGTGGAAAAGCACTACTATTTTATCTCAGCACCACAGCATTAGCAATTAGTTTAGCCTTGAGTTTAGCCATTATTATTCAGCCAGGAGTTGGACTTGATTTACCCACAGAAGCAACTTTTGCGACTAAGGAAGCTCCTTCGATTGCGGAAACCATTATTAATATTGTTCCCAGTAATCCGATTCAAGCAATGGCGGAAGGACAAATGTTGCCATTGATATTCTTTTCATTATTACTTGGGATTGCGATTGTGATGGCTGGCGATGCTGGTAAAAGAGTCGAAGCACAATTTCAGGATTATAATACCATTATTATGCAACTAGTGGTAATACTAATGAAATTAGCACCCTATGGAGTATTTTGTTTAATTGCTAAAACTTTTGCAACTCAAGGCTTTGAACTATTTAAACCGCTGTTAAGTTACTTTTTAGTAGTCGTTTCTGCGCTGTTAATCCATGGAATTGTTTCTTATTCTATATTACTCAAAATGTTCTCAGGATTAAGCGTAACTACTTTCTTGAAAAAAATGACTAGCGTGCAAATTTTTGCTTTTAGTACCGCCAGTAGTAATGCAACTATTCCAGTTAATGTTGAAAATACTGAAAAACGACTTGGAGTTAACAATTCAATTGCTTCATTCACCATTCCATTAGGAGCTACAATTAATATGGATGGAACGGCTATTATGCAAGGAGTTGCCACGGTTTTTATTGCCAATGTTTATGGCATTGATTTGGGAATGACTGATTATTTAGCTGTAATTCTAACCGCAACTTTAGCTTCGATTGGAACTGCTGGCGTGCCAGGGGTTGGATTGATTATGTTGGCGATGGTATTAAATCAGGTTGGTTTACCAGTTGAAGGTATTGCTTTGATTATCGGAGTCGATCGCTTATTAGATATGATGCGCACTGCGGTTAATGTAACTGGTGATGCGGCTGGAACAGTGATTATCGCTAAAAGTGAGGGTGAATTAGATACCAAGGTTTATAATCAAGTTTAGCTTTTAATCTATAGCATTTCCCGATTCAGCAATGGGAAACGCTATATGTTTTAAATTACATAAAATGAGCTAAAGCATCCAAAGGCACTTCTTGTCCATTTATTAATAATTTACTATCTCTAAGTTTAACAACTACCTGATAATTATCCCCCTGTTCAACTAAAAATTTTTGAGAAATTATTAAATAAATTATACCATCTGCGGCAGATTGCGCTTGGGTTTGCAATTCAGATATTTGTTCTTCGGTTAATATTTGCTCAGATGGATAGGTTTTAGCTTTAGACTCATTATAATTTTGAGTCGCAATAATTAACTTTAACAAAATTTGACTAATATTAAATTCAGCATCAATTTCAGTTGCATTAAACATCGCAGCAGTATCCATTGCAACAATTTGCTCGGCAGTCAACTTTTCGCCATTAATAACAATACTTATTTTCCCATTAAGATTGCCTTGAGGGGTGTTAATTAGTAATTTAGTTAAAGCAATTTCAGGAGAATTTTTAATTATTTTAGGAGCTAATTCCATAGATTGACCAAGTAACATCATAAACATTACTGAATCATCTTCAGCTTCATTAAAAGTATTTTGAAATTGTAACAAAGATGAAGCATCCAAATGGCGCAATGCAAAATTACCTTCATAACTAATTTCAG
>JAGLFE010000359.1 GCA_023144675.1 Thiomargarita sp.
AACTATGATTTTTGTGATTAAATAATAGACTATGATTGTAATTAATCAACAAAGTATAAAATCAAAGCCAATCATACAAATCAAAAGAATCATAGTTCAGACAAGGGGAGTGAGCAATTACAAAAACCAATTAAATTGCTCAATAATATAATAAAACTCTTGATTCGTTGAAAAATATTTTATAGTATATTACTTATCTTCAATAATTTCAATGGTTTTAGAGAATTTTATCATTTGCTTGAGCATTTTCATTTTAGATATTTCAACAACTTACGTCATATTTGCTTTTTCAGCTTTTTCGGAATTATCAGTTTTTTATAAACCCTTGATTTGAAAAACTGTTAAGCACGTAATAAAAAAAAGTATGTTAAACTACAAAAAATTAACACTATGAAAATAATATCTCAGTTTATAATAGTTATATTAACTAGCTTATCTATTTCGGGTTGTTTTGCACCAGCTATCGTGATGGAAAATAATGGTTGCCATTTAGTAACAAAGAAATTAAAATTGGCATTGTCAAAAGAGCAAAGTAGTTTATTAATTGCACAATCGATTAGTTCTTTGGAAACCTGTTATGGACCAGAATGTTTAATAATTTATCCCTTAGCCATATTAGCTATTTCAGCGAGTTCGATTATTGTATCTGGTAGTATTGTAATTGCTGGTAATACGATTCATTGGGTGGAAAAACAAGGCAGTTGCCAAGATAGTGTTACCCAAAGAGCAGTGAATAATTTAGTTAATTCGACCATCGCAATCGGAGGTCAAACGGTTGAATCAACTAATAAATTAATAAATTGGTTTAAACAACTGGTGAATTAAATAAAAAAGAGGATTTTATTATGCGTTATTGGTATTTTATTTTATGGTTAATCTATATGCCTTGCACTGCAATAGAATTACCAAACATGGGGCTTTCAGCAGATACAATTTTATCTCCAGCGGAAGAAAAAAAATTAGGTGAAACCTTTTTTCGTCAATTACGGAGAAAAGTAAAAGTAATAGATGACCCTCAAATAAATGCTTACATTAATACTTTGGGACATCGTTTAGCTTCATACAGCGATCATCCAGAGCAACATTTTCGTTTCTTTGTTATTGATGAACCATCTATTAATGCTTTCGCCGTTCCAGGCGGATTTATCGGCATACATAGTGGCTTAATTCTAAAAACACGAGCAGAAGGTGAATTAGCTTCAGTAATTGCCCATGAAATTTCACATGTTACTCGACGACATATTGCACGTACATTAGAAGCTTCTAAAAACTTGTCTATACCAGTATTGGCAGGTTTAATTGCGGGAGCAATATTAGCAGCTTCAACTGGTTCTGGACAAATAGGACAAGCTACTATTGCTACAGCGATGGCAAGCCAGGTACAAATGCAAATTCATTTCACCAATATCCATGAAAAAGAAGCGGATCGAGTTGGAATGCAAATATTAGCTAATAGTGGTTTTGATCCTAATACTATGCCATTATTTTTTAACCGTTTACAGGAAGCAAATCGTTATTATGACCGTGATATTCCAGATTTTTTAAGAACTCATCCCGTAACCACTGATCGAATTGCTGAAGCTCTTAGTCGGGCTAGCCAGTACCAATATCAACAAACTAAACAGGATGATTCCTATTATCACTTAGCCAAGGCGCAGTTATTAACATTAGTAACTGATAATAAGATAGAATTATTAAAAAAATTAACTAATATGCTTGAAATTGGTAATTATAGAGATGAGCGTGCTACTCGTTACGCAATTGCTAAATTGTTAATTATAATTGGAAACACAGATAATGTACAACAACAAATTGATTGGTTAGTAAAACATGATCATGATCGATTAAGTTATCGTTTATTAAAAGCGCAGTTCGCTTTAATGCAACAAGATGTTCCAAAGGCAATGCTCATATATAGTCAAGCTTTGCAACTTTATCCGAATAATGAAATTTTAAGTTTAGAATATGCAGAAAAATTATTGCAATATAATCAAGCTGAAACCGCGAAAACAATATTATTAAATATATCTCCAAATTTAAATCCACATTATTATTATTTGTTGGCACAAACTTATCAATCACTTGGTAATTTAGCTGAATCACATTTAGCATTGGCAGAAAGTTATTATCTATTAGGGAGAAATGGAATTGCTATTGAACAATTGAAATTAGCTAGAAAACAAGCAAAAAATATGAAACAATCTTTTTACCTGATTTCAAGAATAAATGCCCGTTCTGAAGAATGGAAACAAGAATTATTAGAAGAACAAAAAGCTCCAAAATAATGATTAAACTCCCAAAACTAATTAAATGAATAAAATACTTAATAAAAACGATATAATTGAAAATATTTACTTCCATTCCATCCAAACTTTTATACAAGGAAACTAAAATAATGACTGATTCAATTGCGGAAAATCTCCCGCATAATAGTCCTTTAAACCATGTTGAATTAAATTTAGATAGCGAGATTCAATTTCGTTGCCATAAAGA
>JAGLFE010000036.1 GCA_023144675.1 Thiomargarita sp.
GTAATGAAGCTTGCACAGTTTCTATGAATAAAGACCAATTTATAACTGCTAACTTTGGAGTTAAACTCCCAACAATTATTCCAAATCCACCAGTAGTATCGGTTGAACCTGAAATAATCACCCCAGAAGTTACTATTTATAACTCAGATATAGAATTTGTTGGTTTAAAAGAATCGTATAATGTAGGCGAATTATTAGTATTAGATTTGGTTGAACATTTACAAGTTGTTCCGCACTTTGAACGAGTAGATTTATGGGTGGCTATCATTGCACCAACTGGTGATTTTTATTATATGACCAATCAACCTCTACAACCATTTAGTTCAAAGCCACATCCTTATCGGTTAAATATTATTAGTAGCCAATTAATGCTCAACGAAACTCGTTATCATTTACTTTATTTTGATGTACCTGTTACTGCTAATGGAACTTATAAATTTTACGCCGTTTATAATCAAGCTGGTGCCGATATTGATAACTTAATATTTACTCAACAATCAACACTCGCTTATGCCACCACAATTTTACAAAATAATATAAATCCTTCAATTATATCAACTATACCTAATATATTAACCATGTTAGTTGGTGAAAAATTGGAGCTAATGGTTGACAGTAATTCTAGTTTTAATGCCTTGTTATCTGCTTGTAAGATTAGTTCTACAAATATTGTGCAAAGTCAATCGGGGATATCTAGTTCTGGTAGCGGTATAAGTTGTTACTTAACAGCGTTGATGGCTGGAGAAGCTATCTTAACTACTATAAATAAAAATGGCAATAGCATTGAAACCCAAATTATAGTGCCATAAGTGGATTTATTCATTAAACAGTTGGGACAAGGTGAACCTTTAATCTTGCTTCATGGTTGGGGATTTAGTGGTGAAATTTGGCATGATATTGCCATTAAATTAGCTCAAAATTGGCGAGTTTATCAAGTCGATTTGCCTGGGCATGGACGTAGTGCGGAATGTGAATACAACCTGCTTCAATTAACCAAACAACTTACTAACAATTTACCTAAAAATGCAATTTGGATTGGCTGGTCTTTAGGTGGTTTACTGGCAATGGCAGTGGCACGATGGCAAGCTGATTGGGTACGAAATTTAATTTTGGTAGCGGCAACTCCCCGTTTTATTACCGACAAAGATTGGCTTCATGCCATGACACCAGTCGTATTCGACAATTTTGCGCAACAAGTACAAAATAACAGAATAGCTACTTTACAACGGTTTTTAGCCTTGCAAGTTAAAGGAAGTACGGATTCCCAGCAGCAATTGCATCATTTAAACTCACTTATTAAAAATAATCCAGTTCAAATATCAGCTTTACAAGGTGGATTAACTATATTAAAAAATACGGATTTACGTTCTGAATTGCAAGCAATTAGTTGTCCAAGTTTATTATGTTTAGGTGAAAATGATAAAATCGTACCTGTTGGAATTGATAAAGATTGTCAACAATGGTGGGGAAGCGGATTAAAAACCATTATTATTCCCTCGGCTTCACATATTCCATTTTTATCTCATCCAGATATTTTTATATCTCATGTAAAAGGTTTTTTAAATGCAACAGATTCCTGAATACTTAGATAGTAAAAAAGTATCACAATCTTTTAATCAAGCGGCTACTGATTACGACCAATGGAGTAGATTACAAAAATTAGTAGAAAATGATTTATTAGAACGTTTGCAATGGTTAAAAATAGACCCTAAATCTATATTAGATGTTGGAACTGGCACTGGTCGTTTGGTATTTAATTTAAGCCAATGTTATTCTCAAGCGAATATTTATGGGATTGATATTGCTTACAATATGCTTCAATTAGCCGCTCAAAAGACTCCAACTGGTTGCTTTATTCATGCTGATGCCATGCAATTGCCTGTTGCAGATAATAGCATTGACTTAATTATGTGCAATATGATGTTACAATGGTGCAATGATATAAAAAGTATTTTTATTGAATTTAAACGGGTATTGAAACCTGATGGGGCTTTATTTTTTTCTACTTTAGGTCCTGACAGTTTATACGAATTACGTAACAGTTGGAAACAAGTAGATGATTTATTACACGTTAATCACTTTATTGATATGCATCATTATGGAGATATGTTGCTAGAGGTGGGGCTTTGCAATCCAGTAATTGATGTTAATAGGATTGAGTTTCGTTATAAGAATGTGCAACAATTAATGCGTGAATTAAAAAAGATTGGAGCACATAATTTAGTAGCTGGTCGTTCTAAAAGCCTAATGGGTAAAAATAAATTGCGGAAAATGCTATCTGCCTATGAGAAATACCAAACAACAGATAATCTTTTTCCAGCAACTTACGAAGTAGTTTATGGACATACTTTAGGAAAACAAATATTAGAACCTGAATTATTGGAACAACCGATATTATTTAAACATTAAATTTGTCCAATAAAAAAATGTTAATTGCTCACTTAGAAATTATAAGCGAACAATTATATTTTATTAATCCTTATTATCTTCTTCCAATTTTTTTAATAATGCATCCAAATCATCACTACCCATATCTTCATCATCGGGAAGTCCTTCATCGCTAGTATCTAATTGACTTAATAAATCGTTTAATTCATCATCAGAATCGCTTAATTCAGCATCTAAATCATCAAGTCCACTATCTATATCTTCAGCATCGGGAAGTCCTTCATTGCTAGTATCTAATTGACTTAGCAAATCATCTAAATCATCATCGCCCGCATCATCACTGGTATCATCCAAGGACAAATCATCGTCAGCGTCTAAAGAAAGCTCATCG
>JAGLFE010000360.1 GCA_023144675.1 Thiomargarita sp.
TCCTCAGCAGCATCCTACATATTTTATCTACTTAATTAAAATTTCTCAACTCTTAATTCGCATTTTAATATGCTATAATAAAAAATGCAAAATTACTCAATAAGAAAGCGTATTCTAGTTACTGGCGGAGCTGGTTTCTTAGGTTCTCATCTTTGTGAACGGTTGTTAAAAGAAGTCCAAGATATTTTATGTGTTGACAATTTTTTTACTGGAACTAAAGATAATATTATTCATTTGACTGATAATAATCACTTTGAAATTCTTCGACATGATATTACTTTTCCACTTTATGTAGAAGTTGACGAAATTTATAATCTAGCTTGTCCAGCATCGCCGATTCATTATCAACATGACCCAGTGCAAACCACTAAAACCAGCGTCCATGGCGCAATTAATATGTTGGGTTTAGCGAAACGTATCAACGCTAAAATTATGCAAGCTTCTACCAGTGAAGTTTATGGTGATCCTCACATTCATCCTCAAATAGAAAGCTATTGGGGAAATGTTAATCCTATTGGTTCAAGGGCTTGTTATGACGAAGGTAAACGTTGTGCTGAAACTTTATTTTTTGATTATCGCCGCCAACATAATTTGAATATTAAAGTAGCTAGAATTTTTAATACTTATGGTTCAAGAATGCATCCTAATGATGGACGGGTTGTTTCAAATTTTATTGTACAAGCCTTACAAAATCAACCAATAACAGTTTATGGCGATGGTTCTCAAACTCGTTCGTTTTGCTATGTGGATGATTTGATTGATGGATTTATTAGGCTAATGGATACAGCAAATGAATTTACTGGTCCTGTGAATTTGGGCAATCCAGATGAATTTACTATTTTAGAATTGGCTAAAAAAGTAATTGCAATGACTAATTCATCCAGCCAAATCATATTTAAACCACTACCTGGTGATGATCCTAAACAACGCCGCCCTGATATTAGTCTCGCTAAACAAGAACTAAATTGGACAGTTAAAGTTAAATTAGAACAGGGACTTGAAAAAACTATCGCCTATTTTTCGTCAATTATTAAGAAATAAATATGATTTTACTGCAATTTTACTTATTTTCTTCAACCACAGTTTCTTGCTTTAATAAAGGTATTAATTCTAGCCTATCTTGAATAGTTTTAGTAATAGCAATTGCTTCTTCATTATTATCAATAATATATGGCGTAATAATAATAATTAATTCGGTTCGATCATTTGACTCTCGATTAACCCGAAATAATTGCCCAATAATTGGAATGTCGCTAAGTATTGGAATGCCAGTATATCCTTCAGAATGATTGTTAGAAATAAATCCACCCATTAAAATAGTTTGCCCATCACTTAAACTTAGTGCTGTTTTAATTTGCCGATTAAATATCATTGGCGAATTAATTGAACTGGTCGTATTCTCACGAGCTTCACTAACTTGTTGACTAATTTCTAAATCAACCTGCCGCCCAGCATAAACAATAGGCGTTATACTCAATAACATCCCAGTACTACGGTATTGAACTTGCTGTAAAATAGAAGAACTACCGCCAACTAGCTGATCACTTGATGTTTGACTACTTAAAGTAGGAATTTCAGTTCCAATATCAATCGAAGCACTACTACCACTGCGTACCATTAAACGGGGCGTTGATAAAATAGTGGCTAAACTACTGGTGGTTAAAATATTGATAATAGAACGAATATCCCCATCATTACTCAATGTATAAGTCAACCCAGCCGCACCTATTCCTAACCGACTTAATGTCCCAATATTGCCATCCAAACCCGCCATATTAGCCTGATTAATAACCCATTCGATTCCCCGCTCAGTTTTATCTGATAAACTAATTTCTGCTAGAGTAATTTCAACTAAAACCTGTTTAGGTGGCTTATCCAAATTTTTCAATATAGGTAAAAATTGCGCCCATTCTATAGCGGTACCAGTAAATAATAACGAATTACTATATTTATCAACAATAAAAGCTTGTCCTTGCTTATCCGGATTTAAACTTTTAGATAATTGATTAATTATTTCAACAATCATCTGAGCAGTAGTGTTTTTAACTGGATAAAAATAGATATTAGGTTGGTTTATTTTATTTTCTTTTAAATTAATTTTATCTAATCTACTTGCCCATTGTTTAATATGGTTAAGAATCTCTGGCGACATAGCAAATGCTATAATTATATTAGTTTCCTTAATAGGTAAAATAATAATACTACTCGCTTCGGTTATGCTTGAAGTGGCTTGATAACCCTGAGTTTTTAAAATATTTATTAGTTGAAGGCTTAAAGTTTCAGCACTTAAAAAAGCTGGTTCAATACGAACACTATATCGACCCCGCATGAGAGGTTGATCTAAAATTTTAATCGCCTCAACCACCTGTTTAATTAATTTTGGCGCACCAATTAAAATAATTGCATTACGTGCAACATCCTCTTGAATAGTTAATTTATGTCCTTGAAAAGCTTGTTTAATCCATTTAATTATTTTATCGTAGGTAACTATTTTTAAAGGTATAAATTGAATAACTGGGCGATGACTAGCAGGTATATTTGGTAAACTCATGCCATCGACAATTAGTGAAGAAATTTCACTTTTATTCCTATCTTTGGCTTCCAATCTTGTGAAACGTACTAAATCATCTAATATTTTTGCTGTTACATTATAATTTTTTAATACTTGTATTGCTATTTGATATAAAGATTCGGGCGATTGTGGCTCAATTATTCTTAAAGTAATTAATTCTTGTTTGCGCTGTATTTTAGCATCAATTTCAAAAGATACACCTAATAAATTACCAAAAACTTCGTTAATAAAAGCTGGTAAAGGTAATTCACTGAGATTGACGCTCGTAGATTTTTTAGTATTAAATTTAGGTAAACGACCAGCGGTATTTAAATCCACCATTGATTGTCTGCTGGGTAAAATCTCAGAGGTATCTTCAAAATGTATAGTGGACAATTCCGTACCTCCGACCTCATCTTGTTCTTGCACATTTCCAATTGTAGGCATATTGGTGTCTTCAACTGGGAAACGTAATAATTCTGGCAAAGCAAAAGGAGTTCTTTCTTTAATAGATATAGGTGGACTACAAGCAGTGATTATAAAAATAATGCTGAATAAATAAATAAAACGTATGGTTGTCATAGAAAATCAGAGTATTATTTTCATTAATTTTGAATATTATTTACGTTTAAATTGCGTAGTATTAATATGGATTAGCAACTAGATGGGAAAACACAATATTTTGGGAAGTCTTGCTTCCTAAGCCTATTTTCAAGGGCAAAGGAATAATGTAGCTCAGAAATGTAACCCAACTGAATTTTATTCTTTTAGATGTTTGGTTATTTTCTTACTAATTTAAACTACTTTCTCAACTAAGACCATTGTTCTAAAATGGAATCTAAAGTGGGTTTAGCTAAACCTTTAATGCGTTTAATCAAATCATCCAAGGAACTAAATTCTTGAAAAGAAGCACGCTTTCTTTGATTAACAATGTTTCTCTGGATATGTTGCTTGGCACCTGCATCTTTGAGCTTGACGATTAAATCGTCGATAGCTAAAGTATTAACTGCTTCTAAAAGAGTCAACGGGACTTTTTTTGAAGCTTTTTTAGCGGGGGAATCAGATTTAGTAGTAGGTTTTTTGGCAGAATTAGCTGTTTTAGTTGCCTTCTTCTCTGAAACAGGTTTTAATGTTTTTATTTCATTATTAAGCTGGTCAACGGTTTCCAATAAAGATTTTAATGTTTTTTCCAACGCATCTACACGAGTAGATAAGGATTGGTTACTAGCCATACAATATTTACCTCTTAGAACTAAAATTTAATAGGTGAGAGTCATTAAGTGGTTTTTATTGTAATGTTTATATTCAATTTTAGCAAGCTTTTTTTTATATTTTTGTAAGTAAGTTAGCTAAAAAATTTTAAAAGCGTCTATTTTCAATCATTCCCAAAGAAATTAGTGGGTAAATATAATATTGCTAAAAAAGCAAATCTACTTGAATTTTTATAAATCCCGAAAATTTTTAAAATTGTTGACAAATTGGGCAATAATAACTAGAACGTTGTCCAATTTTTTCATTGATAATAGCTGTATTACAATGCACACAGGGTAAATTATCTCGTCCATAAACCTGTAATTGTTGTTTAAAATAGCCTTGTTTACCTGTACTATTGGTAAAATCCCGCAAAGTTGTTCCACCTTGATGAATAGCTTGTTTTAAAACTTTTTTAATCATTTTAGCTAATTGTTGATATTGGGCAAGTGTTATTTCTTTTGCTGGCTGTTTGGGGTTTAATTTAGCCATAAATAAAGCTTCACTGGCATAAATATTACCAATCCCGACTACAACATGAGAGTTCATAATATAATTTTTAACTGCTAGTCGTCTTCTTTGCGCATGGTCATATAAATAGGTCCCATTAAAGGATTTTTCTAAAGGTTCAATTCCCAAATTACTTAATAATGGATGTTGTTCCCTATCTGTTAGCCACAAAACACAGCCAAAACGGCGTGGGTCATGGTAACGTAAGCAGGTTTTGTCAGTAAATATAATATCTAAATGGTCATGTTTTTTTATTTTGGTTTTAACTGGCATAATACCAACATTACCAGACATTCCCAGATGAATTAGAATGTAACCAGTTGTACATTCAAGTAACAAATATTTGCCACGCCGGTGAATAGTTTTAATTGATTGATTAGGTAGAACTGTAACTAATAATTCAGGAATTTCCCAACGTAAACGTTTTTCCCGTATAATAACTTTTTCCACAGTTTTACCAACAATATGTTGCATTAAACCTTTACGTACGGTTTCAACTTCAGGTAATTCGGGCATAATTAATTTGCTTATTTGTTAAAATTTTTACGGTAAATCCTCACTACTAGATTGGCGATGTTTAGTAGCAAAAAAATTTAATTATTATACAGTATTATTATTTATAAATATTTTTTATTAATTTCGGTTATACTGGTGTTATTAAATGTTGAAAATTTAGGAATATGTATAAAATAGTAACTACCTACCAATTAAAGCTTTAAATGCGAATAAGAGTTAAACTTTAACATGATTGATGCGC
>JAGLFE010000361.1 GCA_023144675.1 Thiomargarita sp.
GCAATTTGTTTTTTATACAGAACATATTTATTCTTTTTTGTCAATGCGTAAGTCCTAAATATATTTTTAATATATAAATATTTTTTCATCATATCATTATCATTTTTTAAAGATATTTTATAACATAATTATCAATTATAATAAATTAAATTATTTTAAATCAATATTTAATAACAGTTTTTTTAAGTAAATATGTAAGTTTTAGATTTAACTTGTTATAATATATAAAATTTCTTAATAAAAATATAGCGATAATTATGGTTCATACATATAAAAGAAGACCACCTCCTCGTCGCCACCATAGTAATACTGGTAGGTATCCGATTAGAAAACGTTCTGCAATGCCTCCTAGCCGTAAATCTCCTTCTAGCCGTAAAGGTTTCCATTTTAGATGGCGTTGGGTCGCACTTTTAATTTTACTGTTTTTCTTTGGTAAATATATTGTGCAACTGGATAATATTGTACGAGAACAATTTGAAGGCAAACGTTGGGATGTTCCAGCTCGAGTTTATGCTCGTCCATTAGAATTATATGCTGGTACTAATATTACCATATCTAATTTAATAAAAGAGTTAAAAACTCTAGGTTATCGTAAAACGAGTAATTTAAAAAACCCTGGCGAATATAAGTATCATGGTAGAAATGTTTTTATTAAAACACGAGTTTTCCATTTTTGGGATGGTGTAGAACCTTCACGAACTATAAAATTAAATATATATGGCAATAAAGTTAAGTCAATTTATGATTTTACCAGTAAAAATAATTTAGCATTATTCCGTATAGAACCTAAGCTAATTGGCAAAATTTATCCTCTTCACCAAGAAGATAGAATCTTATTAAGTTTAGACGAAATGCCTGAAACTTTGAAAAAAGCAGTAATTGCAGTAGAAGACAGACGGTTTTATGAACATTGGGGGGTAAGTTTGCGTGGATTATTGCGGGCAATGTTAGTAAATTTGAGAGCTGGTAAATGGGTGGAAGGTGGTAGTACCATTACACAACAGTTAATCAAAAACTTTTATCTAAGTTCTGATCGTAAACTTTCCCGTAAAATAAATGAAGCATTTATGGCACTTTTGCTTGAATGGCATTATAGTAAAGAACAAATTTTAGAAGCCTATTTAAATGAGGTGTATTTAGGACAGGATGGTAAACGGGCTATTCATGGTATGGGTATGGCGGCTCGTTTTTATTTTGCACGCCCTTTAGATGAATTAAAACTACCTCAAATAGCCTTATTAGTTAGTTTAATTCGTGGTGCTTCTATCTATAATCCAAGAAGACATTCTCAACGTGCAGTAGAACGCCGTAATTTAGTAATAGATATTATGGCAAGACAAGATAAGATTAATATAGTTGAATCAGAATTAGCTAAAGTAGAAGCATTAGATATTACTAAAAAACCAATGGAGAGTAAATTTTTATATCCAGCTTTTATGGGTTTAGTACGTTATCAATTGCATAAAGACTATGATCAAAAAGACCTACGTTCCAGAGGCTTGCAGATATTTACTACGCTTGACACTACGATGCAAAAGAAAAGCGAACAAGTAATGATTAAAGGTCTTAAAAAATTAGAACGAAGTACGCGTAAAGCACGAAAATTACAGGGAGCTATGGTTATCACTGGTAGCGAAAGTGGTGAAGTATTAGCTTTGGTTAATGGTAAAAATCCCCATTATGCGGGCTTTAATCGACCTTTAAATGCAGTACGCCCAATTGGTTCTTTAGCCAAGGTAGCAACTTATTTAACTGCTTTAGAAAATAGCCGTTATTATGATTTAATGACGACTTTAAATGATACTCCGTACGAGTGGACAGATGAACGTACAGGTGAAACTTGGAAGCCACGAAATTATGATAAACGCTTACATGGTAGTGTTCCTTTGTACAAAGCTTTGGCTTATTCTTATAACTTAGCTAGTGTGCATTTGGGGATAGATTTAGGATTGAATCTGGTTAAAGAATCTCTAATTAAATTAGGTGTTAAACGTGAATTTAATATGTATCCTTCAGTATTATTAGGTGGTATTTCATTAAGCCCTTTTGAAGTAGCACAAATGTATCAAACAATAGCTAGTGGTGGATTTGGTGTACCAGTACGGGCTATTCGTGATGTATTAACTCATGAAGGTCAACCGTTAAAACGTTATTCTTTAAATATTGAAAAACATTTTGATGCGGCTCCTATCTTTTTGCTAAATTATGCGTTACAAAAAGCTCTTAGAACTGGAACTGGTAAAAAAGTAGCTAAAGAATTACCATCAAGTATGATTTTGGCAGGAAAAACCGGAACCAGTAACGATTTAAGAGATAGTTGGTTTGCTGGCTTTAGTAGTGAGGTATTGGCTGTTACTTGGGTAGGAAGAGATGATTACAAACCCATGGGATTAAGCGGAGGTAGTGGAGCTTTAGTTATATGGAAAGATTTTATTAAATCAGTTCGACCAAAAGCTGTTGCACCTATTATTCCTAATAATATACAATGGCGTTATGTTAATGGTACAAAATTTCCGTTTATAAATAATCGTGATCGTTTAGCAAATAATAACAATGATTTATTTAATTTTTAAAGTTGTTAAAATTAGACGTATTTAAGTAAATATTTCCAGCTTATATTAAAAATTTATTTCTTAATCAATAGGTTCAATATGAGCTGGTAATCGCATACTAAAAATACTGCCTTTACCTAATTCGCTACTAACAACAATATCACCACCCATAATTTGGCAAAATTGTTTGGTAATTGCTAGTCCTAAACCACTTCCAGTTCTGTGTACTGAAGAACCTACCGAAACAAAAGCCCTAAATAATTTTGAGATTTGCTCTTCTGGCATACCAATACCTTGATCAGCAACTTCAAATATAATCCAATCTATATTGTCTATTTTCTTTCGCATAACAGTTAATACAATTACACTTTGTTGCGAAAATTTATTTGCATTAGTTAATAAATTTAATAAATTCTGTCGTACTTTAGTTACATCATTGGTCATTGTACCTAAAACGTTATCACAGTTGACTTTTAAAGTATTTGATTGTTTTTCTAATAACGAGGTTATTGTGGTAGCAATATCTTGTACTAAAGGTGTTATATCAAATGTATCAATATATAAATCCATTTTACTGGACTCAATTTTAGACATATCAAATAAGTTACCAATCAAATCAAGTAAATGATAGCTAGCACCATGAATTTTTTGTAAATCAGAAACCAGTTCTTGATCGCCACGTTCCTTAGCATCTTCTTGCAACATTTCCGTATAACCAATAACCGCATTCATAGGCGTGCGCAACTCATGATTCATATTTTCTAAGAATTGAGTTTTAACCCGAGTAGCTAGCTGGCTTTTCATTTGAGCACGTTTAGTTTCTAATTTATATTTCTGCATTTCAACACGTACTTTTTGAATTTGGGAATTTGATTTCTTTAATTTCCCAGCAGTTAATTGGCTATCACGTTTTATCTTAGATAATTCCTCATGATAACGTTTAGTTTGTTGAATTTGCTTAGTTTGTATTACTTGAGCTATTTCTAAACGTCTTACATATTCTAGTTTTTCATTATTGCGTCTAATTGTATTCATAACCATTCTTGAGAAAATTTTAGTTAAATAATAAATTTCCACTACACTAGTTTCAATCGGTAATTCTTTTGGAGCCTTAATTTTGTGAACTGATTTAAGTAAGTTGGAAATAGGAATAATAAGCAACTTAAATAGAACCCATATCATTAAAATTAGTAAAATTAAAACAATAATGGTACTCATAATAAAAAATGAATTATTGAATAATTTGGCTTGTTTTAACTCCGATGTTTTTTGATAACTAACTAAAGTCCAAGGTAAATGTTCTAATTTTTTGGACGATATGCTGTAAATTTCTCCATCTATATTCTTTATTTCTTGATAAGGTATATTTTTATTTAAGATACTTTCCCAAAAAGATAATTGTAATTTATCAGTATATAAATTAACTGATTGACGTTTTGGTGCGTTTAAAAATAACGACTTTTGACTATTTAAAGCTGTAATCTTACTTAATAATAAGCCTCTATGATTATTAGCAAGAAATAGACCACCAGTTTGATTTATATTTTTATTTTCAATTTCTTCTAACAATGTATCAAGTGATAAACTAATACCAACTACCCCTTTAAAATCAAGATTCTTATATAAACCCTGACTAATACTAATTATGAATTTTTTTGTATAATATTCATCAAAATAAATCGGCGTAATTTGGACATCACGATGTTGTTTGCCAACATAATACCAGGACTTTTTAGGGTCGCTGGGGTCGTTAGAATAACTAGGATCGTAATGTAATATTTTTTTCATATTTTTAGGTTTATTATATTTATCAGTTTTAAACCATTTATCTTTTTTATGTACTAACAGTAACCAACCTGGTTTCTTAAATAACTGTTTGGCAAAACTAGATTCTAATGCAATATAATGGCTATAATAAAGATTTTTAAAGTGTAAATTTTCTGCCATTAAATTTTTAAGTAAAAACGTATTGTACTTATTAAGTTTATTGAATTTTTTGTCTAGTAAAATAGAGCTATGTTCCTTTAAACGATGCACATTTTGAATTGCTAATTCGATATTTTGATCCATTTTTGCTACAAATTTAGTGGTAATTTGTTCTAATTTAGTACGAGCTAATTCATACTGCATTTTATATTGTTTATCAATCTGAATTATCGTTGAAAATATGATAATAAAGATAATAGTTAATACAAAAACCAGTAAAATATTTTTTATACTTAAAAGTTTATAATTCATGAAAAGTCCTTGTTCTTACAGATGATTTTTTATACTGAAAATAGTGCATAAATAAAATAATTACCTTTTAACGCCATTGATATTTGCTAAAAAATCATTAATTTTACCCAGTTGCAATTAATAATATTGTAAACCAATACCCATCATATTAAATAAAATAGACAGTAGAGCATCTGAAGTAATTACTAAAAAAATTGCTTGCACCACACTGGTTGTTACCTGCTTACCAATTTGATCAGTACCTAATACCTTAATTTGAAAACCTTGATAACAACTAACTAATACAATAATTGCGGCAAAAATTGGTGCTTTACTGATTCCAACTAAGTAATGACCGACTGACACCGCTTCAGGAAAACGGGTTAAAAAATCGCTAATGCTAATATCAAAAGATATATTCGCAATAATAAGACTACCAAAAATTGCCATAACATCAGCATAAGCAATTAATAGTGGCATAAGAATTAACAGAGCGAGTAATTTAGGTAAGACTAGTAAATCTATCGGATTCATACCTAAAGTACGTAGCGCATCCATTTCTTCAGTAATGTGCATAGTACTAATTTGGGCTGTATAAGCTGAACCACTACGCCCTGCAACAATAATCGCCGTCATTAACGGAGCCATTTCACGTAATATTGTAATTCCCACTAAATCTACAATAAAAATATTGGCACCATAAATACTTAATTGAGTTCCACCTTGATAAGCAAGTACAATACCAGTTAAAAATGCAAGCAGACCAATTATGGGTAAAGCAGTCAATCCATCTGTATATAAATGGTTAAATAATATTTTCCAACGAATACGACTTGGCGATATTAAAGCTATTATTAACGCAATACTACTTTCACCGATAAAATTGAGAAAATTCAGCGTTTTTTGCCCATATTCCTGGGTTCTATTACTGATATATATTAGAAAGTTTGGTTTATTAATAACTGGTGTGGGTGGTATAGTTGCGTACTTAGTAGCTATTTTGATTAAATGAGTATGAGTTGTTTTAAAACCTTGCACTTGAATTGTTTTACCGGCTTGGGTAAATTTTTGCTGAATACGATACAGTAAATAAGCTCCAATAGTATCCATGGTTTGAATCGCACTGCCATCAAATACTATAGTGGCTACAGTTGGTTCTGAAACATTTAAAATTTGCTTTTCTACAGTTTCAATATTATTTAAAACCCAATTGCCTCGACAATAGATTATATTTTGTTGTATTTCTAAGGAAGCCAGCATAGTTTTACCGATGTTCAAAATTGACGATATATACACAACCATCACACATATTATTGATGTAAGTATTTTTATTAGTTGTAAATTGTTGCAAGTTTTCTTCCCAAGTTATATTTGATTCCGATGCTGTTTTATTTTTTAGCAGTCTAATCTTTGCACCGTCTAATTTTATTAGCTTATTCCATTTTTCTCTTATAGTTAAACGATTTTCAATATCAAGCATCTGTTGTTGTTCTAATAAGCTTTGATAATTATTTTCTAAATTAATATTAGCTTGGTAACTAACAATGAAGTAAATCGTTTCTTGTCCAGTAGTTTTATCTAGTTTGAAAGACCAATTTTTTGCTGGTATAAAATATTTTTTAGCTGTTATCACCGCATTAATATTATTGGAATCGGCGTTTTCAAAATCTGTAGTTGGAAATAATCGAAATATATTATTTGATGAATCTATTTGAAATATATAAACATAAGCATTATTCGCTGGCTCAAATATTATTTTATATGTAGATTTCGATGGTAAAATACTACCGGTGGCGAAATCTTTGAATTTATTTTCATTATGTGGACGATAAACATAGTTAATTTTAAAATTTACAGGCTGATTATTTTTCGGAGTGGTATTATTAGCCTTATGGCGGGGGAAACTTTCAGTAATAAATGCTTTATATTCAGATTTAGTTATGACTTTATTCTGATACATACGACAAATTCTATATTCTAGTATTTCAAAAGTTTGTGCTTCTGTCGCCACAATTTGTTGAATTTTTTTATAAGAGACACCGCTAGTAAAAATACTTTTGATTTTATTATCAAAGCCAATACTGATTGAAGCTTGATTACCTTGAGGAATGGCACAACCTAATTCATCTACAGTTTTATTGGGTAGTAGAGTACAAGAATATAGCAATAGAATTAATATCTGATATTTCAACTAAGCTGCCGATTTATTTTGTGGAGCATTTAAATTAATTATTGTCTATTTTATATAGAATATGAAGTTTTCGTATTTACTTTACTATATATTTGTTGATAACTATACTTAATATGTTTTGGATATTGATTAAGTTTGTTTCAACTTGGTGATATTCTTTTGATGTAGGTTCTTAATGGTTCATCCAAAAAAACAGTAGTCTTGAAGAACCTAGTGTTTTTTCAGATAAACTTGTTATGTATCTATTAATTATAATGTTTAGAACTACTTGGTGCAGGATTATCCAATCATAATATTGGTTTAAGTCCAAAGCTTTAGCAATAGCTATAATTCATCTTCCACAATTTCGGCAATTTTCATAAAATGTCTGAGGAGTCCTATTTTTATATCCTTATTTCCATGGATGGGTACAGAAATACGGGTATAATTTCCAGCTTTCATATATACATGATGACTGCCTTTTACCCGCACTAGATTCCAGCCATGATTTTCAAGCAGTTGCGCAAAATGCTTTCCAGATATTGATTTCAAACTGCTAGTTCCAAAACTTTGTCATTTTCAGAAATTTCGACTGGTTCCAAATCTACCAGCAAGCAAGCTTCCACCGCTTCATACAAATTGGTTATGAGTTCTTCAATAGTATCGCCTTGAGTAGCACAACCCTGAATTGCAGGCACTTCTGCCCAAAAACCACCTTCTGCTGCTGGATGTATTATAACTTTCAATTTCATATTAATTCTCTCTATTCAAGATTAATCAAAACCATCTTGCCCATCCCTAAATCCTGTCCAAATTATATGATTTTATGATTTTGATGATAGGCTCTGCTGCTTTTCTCGTTCCCATACTCTAGCGTAGGAATGCAGACCTGACCAAGTTGTTAGGAACGAGGAACAAACAATTAAACCTCTAAAAATAGGTCATTCGTTTCGCTCGAACAAGGGTAAAAGGGCTGTAATCGTTGGTAATTGAGGAGACGTAGCTTCTTTTATTGTGAAAGCAATTGGTTCAAAGTTAAAATATAGTTGATTACCTGAAAAACCTTGATAGCCAACATACATTTCATAACTGGCTGCTGGAAGTTGACCATTATGTTTCTGTTTCATTTAAAGTTATTGTACCTCCAGAAACTAGTGTACTTTATCCGTTCCAAGCTACCCAATTTATTTCTATCTTGTCTCATAAATACTTTTTTATCACCATTTATATATACAACGGCTAAAACATAAATAAAACTTTCTTGCGTAATAAAATTTGCTACTAGTTCCCAAAAAATTTAAATAACTACCTAATTTTAACCACTTGTTCTTGATAGGCTGGCATTCCACATTGAGAATCATAATTATCAAAATTGGTTAAAAGATTAGCTTCTGGCCATGACATCATCAGAGTTCCAGTTGGTAAATCTCTTGCTTTAACTACGCCATTCCATTCACCTTGTGCGGAATGCAACTGAATTTTATCCCCAGTATTTAAATTTAACCTATTCAAATCAGCGGCGGACATAAATACTTCATGTCGTTGTAAGCCAGTAAACATATCATCATCAGCGAATATAATACTATTAAATTGTTTACCACGGCGAGTAATTAAATGGAATTCATTGGCAGCTAAAGAAGCTTGCTGAGGAGAAACTAAAGCCGCAAAATGAGCCTTGCCATCTGGAGTTTTAAATTGATAATTTTCACCCAAACGTTCTCCACCCCATTGCATTTGATCGCCTTTAGTTTGCATTTTATCAACGCCTTGATAAGTTGGGATTAATTTAGAAATTTCCGCACGGATTTCCGCAGTTGAATTAAATTGCACTTTATCAGCTTGTTCTGGATTAACAAGTTTAGCAATTGCAGTTAAAACCCGCCATTCATCTCTTGCTTCTGGAATTCTACGTCCAGGAATCTCTGGATTGAAAATAATTCTACGTTCAGTGCTTGTTTCAGTATTGCCACCAGCCATTTCATAACGAGTAGTTGCTGGCAATAATAGGACTGTATCTTTTGGCTCCACTAACATTTGCTGATTAAAAACTACATCATGATGAATACGTAGAGGAATGCGATGCAAAGCTTCTTGCACAAAATTAGTATCTGGAAGCACATTAAACAAATTACTACCAACGCAATAAAATACATCCAATTCCTCTTTATGCGCTGCCCTCATCATATCAGTAATTATTTGACCTTTGGTAGTTGGTACTTCAAAGCCCCAATGTTCACTGAACTTACTAGCATGTGTTTCATCAACTGGATTACCACCAGGAAATTGATTAGGAACGGCACCCATTTCAGCACCGCCTTGAACACTAGATTGACCTCGCAGAGCTACCATACCAGTATTAGGTTTACCTATCATGCCACGAGAAAGGGCTAAATTAGCAATTGCACGAATATTTTCAACTCCATAGGAATGCATGGTAATTCCCATTGACCAAAGGAAAACCGCAGTTTTTGCTTGCGAATAAACCTGAGCCAATTCCAGCATGGATTCTTCAGAAGCTCCAGATTGTTGTTCCAATTCAGAAAAATCTTGTTGAGCTAAAGCTTGTAGCATTACATCCCAACCTTGACTATGCTGTTGAATGAAATCTTTATCCATCCAATCATTTGCCACTATATGTTTGAGAACACCATTGATAAAAGCAATATCGCCTCCCGATTTGATTTGAAAGAAATTATCCATGATTTTCTTCCCAAAAATTGCGGAACCAATTGAAGAAGGTTGCCAAAATTTTTCCATCCCAGGTTCACGAATCGGATTAATGACAACGATTTTAGCCCCTTGTTTTTTGGCTAATTCAATATATTTCATTGCGACTGGATTATTATTTGCTGGATTGCATCCAATAAATACCAGTAAATCGCTACCAATCCAATCCTTATAACTGCAAGTAGAAGCAGCATAACCGATAGCCTGCTTTAAACCCACCGTACTTGGTGCATGACAAATACGAGCCGAGTTATCTATATTATTCGTACCTAAAAACCTTATTACTTTTTGAGCAACATAATAACTTTCATTCACAGCTCCCCGTGAAGTCATATAAAATGCTAATCTATTTCTATCTTCAATTGCTTTAATACGTCCTGAAATTAATTCTAATGCCTGTTGCCAAGAAATAGCTTGAAAGCCTTTATCCCCTTTGCGCCGAATCATTGGTTCTGCTAAACGTCCCAATTCCCGCAACGATTTCTCAGTTTTATTTTGTAATGGCGCAACATCTGCTAAAATTTTAGAATTGAGCGCAGGCATGGTATTAATATGCAATAAATTCAAGCGAATCCAACATAAATGAATACCTGAAATAGTCCAATCACGCATTCCACAACTACCTAAAGCACAGCCATCGCAAACACCATCGTTGAGAATTCTCCACGCAAATCCTAATTGATTTCGACTTTTCCACATCGCACGAACGGTATCTATATAAGGATTTAAAACTTTATTGGTCATTTGAATTCCTAATATTTTATCAGTAAAGTGGTGATACTTTATAACCTTTATTTTGCAATAATTTCAATATTCCTTGTTCGCCAGGCAAATGTAAGGCACCAACTGCAATAAACGCATTACCTGCTTGTAAACGCTCCTCCATCCGTTTAACCATTTTGATATTACGTTTATCAAGAATTTTTTCAATAAAGTCTTCAATCAATTCAATATCGCTACTTCCTTGTTTCATTTCTGCCATACTAAATTCAAATAACTTAGTTAAATCACGTGCAAGATATAATTCATGCAATTTTTCAAACATCGCTGGCATTTTTTCAATGTCTTTAATAGTATCTTTCAATAATTGAACTTGGTCTGCTATTGAAATATTATTAAAAATGTCTAATTGTTCTTTCACCGTTTCTAAACCATAAACTGGAATGTTAAGAGCAATTGCTTGTTGATAAAGGGAAAAGTCTAAAAATTCACCAGTTTTGATGGGAGGTGAACTTAAAGTAACAGTAATTGCCCAAGGTTTAATTCTATTTACTATTTCTTTTGGCATTTTATAAGGCTTCATGGCGGTAATTACTTGTTGATATAAACTTGCTTCTAGTAATTTTTCCAAAGAT
Source organism: Thiomargarita sp. (assembly GCA_023144675.1). Taxonomy (GTDB): domain Bacteria; phylum Pseudomonadota; class Gammaproteobacteria; order Beggiatoales; family Beggiatoaceae; genus JAGLFE01. Next base: position 11,022 of record JAGLFE010000361.1, read on the forward strand.
TGATTTTCACCGACAAAAAACATAGAACTACTTGCTTTTAACATAGTTGAAATATCCATAAGTATTTCAAAAGAAGCACTATCTGCTTGTTTAAAACGTGAATCAATAATCTTGGGTAAATTATTAACCCGTGGGTCTTCTGAATGGATAGTGCCAAAAAGGTAACTGGGAGATTGTTTTCCATTTTCAATTTGCCAGAATAAGCCTTTCTGTTCTAAATTGTTATCAGCAAATACCAACTGAATACTAAAAAAAGTACATAAAATCAGCAAACTAAAATGTTTGAATAATTTATTTATCATAATTATTTTCTAAAGTTATTTTATAAGATAAAAAGTAATTGCTCACCCCACCCTTAAATATATGTAACCAATTTAATTTAAAGGTAATTTTTAATGAATAAAACCTTCTATTTTTAAATAACGTATTTTTATAAATAGTTGATTTTATTAGTATTTAATTTTTTTCGGTTTTATTTGTTATTTTTTAGCTAATTTTTTTACTTTTTAAATCAATTAGTTATATGCTACTACCTGGGGTGAGCAATTACGATAAAAAGATTATGTTACCATATTTACAATAGTTATCAATAAAAATTAAGTGTATAATTTAATTGTTGATTTTTTTTAATTACTTGATTTGAAAAGAAAAAATATTTTAACCCCTATTTTTAAATCATAAATTTCATTTTTTTAAATTAGTAATTAGTAATTAGTAATAAACTATCAATAATGAAATGAATAATTATTAATTAACTATATAAATAAAATGAATAATTTTTTATTCAATCATTTTATATTTTTAATATTTAATTTTGATTATAAAAATAGCATTTTATTAACCTATTTAGGATTATATATTGATAAATAACTTACAAAATTTATTATCTATTTTAAAAATTTATCTCAATAATTAGTTTACATCTTTTAAAATACAAATAAAATCAATATAATTATCTAAATAACTGATTAAATTTATTAAACTTCTAAAATTATTATAAAGTATAAAGTTTTATGGTTACTATTCGATTAAGTCGTAAGGGCGCAAAGAAACGTCCGTTTTATCATATTGTTGTTACTGATTCACGTAATCGTCGTGATGGGCGTTATATTGAACGTTTAGGTTTTTTCAATCCAATGGCTGCTGGTCAAGAAGAGCTATTACGCATTAATTTAGATCGCACTGGTTACTGGTTAGGCGTAGGTGCTAGACCCAGTGAAAGAGTTGATCACTTACTCAAGGAATATAAGAAAAATCCTCCTACTCTTCCTGCACCAAAAATTTTTACTGGGAAGGTAAAAGAAGCAACTTCTGAAGAAATAACTGATGAATCTGTTGTTAAAGCAGAAATTACTAAAGAAGAAGATGCTCCTAAAGAAAATACTGTTACTGAAACCACCTAATGTCTGATCGTATTATCATTGGACAAATCAATGGTTTATATGGTGTTCAAGGTTGGGTTAAAGTATATTCTTACACTGAACCGATTGTAAATATTATTAATTATTCACCTTGGCAATTGTATTTACAAACGCAGTGGCAAACTTGGTCAATATTGGCAGGCAAAAAACAGGGCAAAGGAATTATTGCTCGTTTGGAAAATGTCATAGATCGAACGCAAGCCACTAATTTACTAGGTGCTGAAATTGCGATTGAACGTAGCCAATTACCTGCCACCTCTAATAATGAATATTATTGGTCAGATTTAATTGGTTTAACGGTGATTAATCAGGATAATATTACATTGGGCAAAGTTGATCATTTGCTGGCGACAGGTGCAAACGATGTTTTGGTATTAGCAGGAAAACCAGTACTTTTAATTCCATTTGTGTTAGAACATGTAGTGTTAAAAGTAGATTTAGCCAATCGCATTTTGCAAGTTGATTGGGATACTGATTTTTAATGCACATTGGCATAATTACCTTATTTCCAGAGATGTTTACTGCTTTGCATCAAGGTGGCGTAACTAGACGAGCTTTAAAAAAAGATTTATTAGAATTATCTTTATGGAATCCAAGGGATTTCACCTTAGATAAACATTGTAGTGTAGATGATCGACCTTATGGTGGTGGTCCAGGTATGTTAATGCAAGTACAGCCATTACGGTCAGCTATTCAAACTGCGATGCAAACGATGGATGTAAATACCCGTGTTATCTATTTATCACCGCAAGGACGTAAATTAGATCAGACGGGAGTAGAAAAATTAGTTAGCTATCAAAATTTTTTACTGGTGGCAGGTCATTATGAAGGTGTGGATGAACGAATATTAGAACATGATATTGATGAAGAATGGTCAATTGGCGATTATGTATTAAGTGGTGGTGAATTAGCGGCGATGGTGATTATTGATGCCGTTTCTCGTTATTTACCAAACGCATTAGGACATGAACAATCTGCTAAAGAAGATTCTTTTTATACTGGATTATTGGATTATCCACATTATACTCGTCCTGAAGAAATTGAGGAGCAAAAAGTGCCAGCAGTGCTATTATCAGGTAATCATGCTGCAATTGCACGTTGGCGACAAAAACAAGCTTTGGGACGAACTTGGGAACGCCGTCAGGATTTATTGAAAAAATACCCATTAAACCCAATTCAAAAAACACTTTTAACTGAATTTATTGAAGAACAAAAAGGAGGCAATGAATGACGAATATTATTGACGAAATAGAGCAAGAACAAATGACGCAGGAAATTCCTGATTTCAGATCTGGGGATACAGTTATTGTACAAATTAAGGTCAAGGAAGGCGCGCGTGAACGTTTACAAGCTTTTGAAGGTTTGGTAATTGCAAAACGTAATCGGGGATTAAATTCCTCTTTTACCGTCCGTAAAATTTCTCATGGCGAAGGGGTTGAAAGAGTTTTTCAAACCTATAGCACATTGATTGATGGTATAAAAGTTAAACGACGTGGTGATGTTCGTCGAGCTAAACTTTATTATATGCGTGATAGACGTGGTAAAGCTGCACGTATTAAAGAAAAAATTATTGTGAAAAAAGAAAAAGTAGTAGCTTAATTATTAAGGAAATAGCATAATGCCATCTTTTGACATTGTTAGTGAAGTGGACTTGCATGAATTATCTAATGCAGTTGATCAAGCCAATCGGGAAATAACTAATCGTTTTGATTTTAAAAATTCTGAGGCACAGGTTGATTATGATAAAGATATTAAACTAACTATTGACGCTGAAAGTGAATTTCAAGTTCAGCAAATAGTTGATATTTTACATAAAAAATTGGCGAAAAGAAAGGTTGATATTACTGCCCTTAGCTTAGGAGAAGTGGAAGTTAAAAATCGCCGTGCTAGTTTACCGATTACTGTGCAACAAGGTATTGATAAAGATACTGCTAAAAAAATCGTTAAAATAATTAAAGAACGTAAATTAAAAGTTCAACCGAGTATTCAGGGTGAACAAGTGCGTCTGTCTGGAAAAAAACGTGATGATTTACAACAAGTTATGGCAATGCTACGAGAAAAAGATTTAGGTCTTCCATTACAATTTATTAATTTTCGAGATTAAAGGAATAAACCATGAAATATATAGCTTTAATATCAATTTTATTAACAGCAGGTGGCGGTTATTTAGCTTTTGCAACTATCGATGATGATACTACAAAGGTAGTTGCCGTTGCAACTCAATCTAGTGATGATAGTATTCCAGCCGCTGTACAAGATGGGATAAATTCGCTAAAAACTTTGCTAGAAGTAACAGATTCAACTGCTGTTTCAGTTATGCCTTCTGATATTAACGGTTTGTATGAAATTGTTATTGGCAGTAATATATTTTATTTAGGCGATGACGGAAAATATTTTGTCGCAGGAAATATATATCGTATCAATAAAGAATCAACAGCTGAAAAAGGTATTTCTGTAGCAAATATAACTGATGAAAGACGTGCTGCTATTTTAAATCCTTTACGAAAAGGTATGATTGATAGCTTAAACGAAAAAGATATGGTTGTTTTTGCGCCTGAAGGGGAAACTAAATATACGGTAAATGTTTTTACTGATGTGAATTGTGGTTATTGTGCTAAATTTCATAATCAAATGAAAGCTTTAAATCAAGCGGGTATAAAAGTTCGCTATCTCGCTTTTCCTCGTGCTGGAATTGGTTCTGATACTTATAAAATAATGCAATCAGTTTGGTGTGCAGATGATCGGCAAACAGCGATGACAAAAGCTAAGGCAAGGGAAAAAATTGAAGAAATTACTTGCAATAATCCTATCGAAAGTCAATATAATTCAGGACAAGAGATGGGAGTTACTGGCACTCCAGCTCTTCTTTTATCTAATGGTGAATTGATTCCAGGTTATTTGCCTACTGAGCAATTAGTTCTGATGTTGCAACATAAGGATTTGTAATTTTTTTTAGATAATAAATATTAGGTAGTTCTGCATAAAGTAGTGGTAAACTTGTTAAGAATTTGATACTTAACGTATTTTTCTAAAAAATCACTACATTTATTCAGGACTATCTATATCCATATTTCTATTCAAGTACCTGATCAACTTGTTTGCATTTTTGATAAATAAATTCAGGATCAAGATCAATTCCAGATTCCCATTCAATGGTATCAAATACAACTCTAACTTGATTGAAGAAAATGTGGTCTTTTAAACGATGAAAAACACCAAAATTTAAATAGGGTTTCATATCTAAAATACCTTGTTCACCATTTTCAAAAACAATGGATAATTTATAATCTTTTAGAGGAATTACTTTTTTTATTGATGGATACATTTGCCTTATTTCCTTATTGAAGAGGTTGAATTTTAAAGGGTTCTTCTCCATTCATCAATAATTTCCAATTAGCTGCTAATTCTTCCTGATGCAATTCAGCCCATGCTAAAACTAATTTTTTCTGTTTTTTTGGAAGTTTTCCTTTAATCATTTCACATGTACGTATATCTATAGTAGCTTTATATTCGGCATAGTAAACATGAAAATGTGGTGGAGGATGTTCACTTGGCGAAAAATACATACGAATGATAATTCCATAGAACATCGAAATTGTTGGCATTTATATGTTGTCCTTCCTGTAATTCATCAATTTTAAGTATAGTTATCGTATAAATGAAAAATCATGCGCCAATAGTATGATTACTAAAATAAGGTAGTTCTGTATAAAGTAGTAGCAAACTTGTTAAATAAATAATTTGATACTTAACATATTTTTCGTAACTACCTACCAGGTTTACCATT
>JAGLFE010000362.1 GCA_023144675.1 Thiomargarita sp.
ATTTCTTGGTAGATAGTTACATTAATTTTATAATAAACTCTAATTTTATTCTGTAACCATTTATTTTTTTATACAAAAAATATTTTTCCTTTTTTGTCAATGCGTAAGTCCTACTCTATTCTTCGATATATACTTCAACCCCTTCAGTAACAAGATTAAACAAATCAATTACATCTTCGTTATACATCCTAATACAGCCATGCGAAGCTGGTTGACCAATTTTATTTTCCTCAGCGGTGCCATGAATGTAAATATAACGCTTGTAAGAATCAATGCCTTTACCCTTATTTAATCCAGCTTCCTTTCCTTTTAGCCACATGATACGGGTTGTAACTAAATCACCAGCATTAATCTGATTCATTTTAGCAATTTTTCCTGTTGCTTGGCGAGCTTTAAAAATCATTCCAAGTGGTGCATCATCACCAATTTTATTTTTTATATAATGTAAACCTAAAGGAGTTTTATTACTATTAGCTTGGCTACCAATTCCATATTTGGAAGTAGAAATTATATAAGATTTAACTAATTGTGCTTCTGAACATAAGTGCAAGGTTTGAGTCGGAACTTTAATAATAATATTTTGTTTGGTGCTAAATGCAATTTTTGATTGAACACATATATTTTCATCAAAGTGAGCGGGAATTGAATTTTGTGATTGCATAGCTTGTACAACTGATGCTTGAGAGTAGTAATTTACAGTAATAATAGAAATGAGGATTAAACTGGATAATTCCCACTTCCAATTAGTAGGATTAAAACATTTCCTATTTATTCGTGATTTAAAATACATAAATATTTCCTTAAATTAAGTGGAAAAATAAATTCAATATATAAAATATATGCTTGATTTTTTGTTACTTAGTCAACATATAAGTTACATTGTAATTAATAATTATTGATTTATCCAAATTACATGGCTAAAATACAATATATTATATAATAATTTTAATTTAAATACAACAAAAAATTTTAGGAATAACTAGCAATATGGTTATGAATACTGGCTTTGCAAATTTAATTATAAAATACATGGAGCGTGAAAAATTTACTGATAGCACTTTAGCTGATTGTCTTAACGTTAAAAGAGAAACTATTTTTCGTTGGAGAAAAGGCAATATTCGTTCTCCTAAATATGATACAGTGATAGAAAGCGCAAACGTATTTAATTTGAATCCTATTGAGCGTAACGAATTTTTTACAGCCGCAGGTTGGCCCGATCCAGAAGCTAAATTAGTTGTGAATGAACAAGGTGAATATTCTAGTCAAAATACAAAAGTTGTTATTGAAAAAGATGTTAGACCAAAAAAAGCAGCGGCAGAAATAAATAAGGAAGTTAAATATAAGTTACGTAGAAATATTACCCCTATTACAACTAGACCCATTAATAATACAAAACAGTTCTTCGGACGTAAAGTTTTATTGAAACAAATATTTAATTTTTGGAAAACTAAACCACTGGAACATTTATTAATTACTGGACCAAGACGTAGTGGTAAAACTTCTTTTCTTAATCAAATTCTAAACAATTCGCATAAACTGAAGCAAAAAACTGATTGGTTGTTTATTGATTTTGATAATGTTAGAATGCAACGTTCAGAAACTTTAGTGGAATATATTTTAACTCAATTAAAGTTAGATAAAGGTAGTTGTGATCTTATTGACCTTACTATACAACTTGAGGAAAATCTGAAAAGACCAGTAATTATTATCATGGATAATGTGGAAAGTGGCTTTAAATCACCTGATTTGGACAGTGCTTTTTGGAAAACTATAAGGTTTTTAGGTAATCATGTAGAAAAAATAGGTTTTTGCGTTTCTTCTCATGCTTCATCTTTAGAATTAGAAAAAATTGCTGAAGAAAATGGAAATCTTTCGCCTATTTATTCCTATGAAGAAATCAAATTGGGACCATTAACAGAAGATGAATCTCGTACATTTTTACAAGCTTTATCAATAAAAAATAAAGATTTTACTTGGATTATTGATAAAAGCCGTGCATGGCCAATTTTACTTCAAGAAATGGTTAAAATTTATTTGGCAAATAAATCTGGGAAAGAATGGCAAAAACTAGCTCTGAATAAAATTGAACGGTATAAATATTTGAAGTAATTTAAATAATTTCATGTTTTTATTTGAATAACAATGTTAAATGATATTACGTAATATTTAACTTGTTAAAATTTGATTTTAAACTATTTTTAGCAAGGTAATTTCTAAAAAATTATTGGGTTTAATTCCTCAATACTAACCTTGATTATTTTTGGGATTTGCCTAATTATAAAAGGAAAACATAAATGGGAACTTCAGTTTTTTGGGGAATTTTAATTTTGACCAGTATTGTATTTGGTGTAAAAAAATTTTCCAAACCTTCTACCAAACCTT
>JAGLFE010000363.1 GCA_023144675.1 Thiomargarita sp.
AGCGCATCAATCGTGTTAAAATTCTAACTCTTAATTCGCATTGACAAATCAAAAAAAGTTTCGTTTAAAATTAAGATTTTAATTTGTTCCATAAAATATATATTATCAACATTTCAACGAAAAGTATATTCATGCTGCATAAAAACTTCGACCGTAAAAGCAACATTATCGTTAATTTTATCTTTTAAACCTACTTTGCCCTCCATTATTGTGTTCTTATTATAAGGATTAAACAATATTTCTATATGCCAAAAAACTGTACGTAAATGTTTAGTGAAACTATTAAATTCACGTAATATTTGTTGATTATATCCTTGTTGATTAGGCATATTAATTTTGCCATATATTCTCATACCTTCAACAAAATTTTTCTTGGCATCTATTGTACTTAATGGGTCAATAACCTGATTATTGCTTTCAATACTTTTAGTATTTCGGCTACTACTAAATATTTCCTGTTTTGAATAGCCGATTCCAGTTTCCAAACGTTCTAATTGTATATTAGGATGTGAATCTAACACGTTACTTAATTTTTTCCAAGCAAAATATGGTGGCATATATTTCGCCTGAATATATAAACCAGTGTCAACAATATTACGAATATATACAATATCTAAAGGCAAATCTTCGGGTACTTCTTTACGTAATAATACTAATTTTTTACGGTGCTGATTAATTTTTTTATTAATAATTTCAATTTCATTTGTAACTACATTTGTAGTTTTTATAAATAATATTCCACTTATAATCGTAGATAATAAAATAATGCTTGAAAAAGAGTAAATTACGTAACGTAATCTAGCATAAATAAAATAATGTCTATTTTTTGCATAATGATTTTTTACCAACCACAATTTTGTTAAAAAAAATGCAACAAAATGTTGTAAATCAATATTTTTTTCGACAATATTTTGTAAACCAATTTTAACCAGTAAATTATGTTTTACTAAAATATGCAATTTGAAAGTATTTTGCTGCTCTAACCAGGGTTTAAATAATTGACTGGAATCGTTATCAGTTAACACTACTACTAATAATGAATCAGAAGTATTCAATAAATTAGTTGAATATAAATATCGTTGTAAAATATTAATTTGCTTTAAAATTTCTGTAGCGATATTTTGCTTGTTTTTTATATTTAAAGGAATTAAGCGACTAAAACCTAACTTTTTACCAATAAAAAAACTTTGGCGTAAATTATAAAAATTATCCGATTGACTTTTATAAGAATAACTAACTAATAGGGTATGAGAAGCGGCTGGTAAATATTTAAATAAAAATTCACTGACTAAAGGTAAAGAATAAACACCAATTAATGGTATTTTATGATGATTAATAATATCTAACCACGGTTCTATAAAAGATGTATCTTTGATGTTAGTAAATAAAATTTCATCGTCTCGCCGACCAGTCTTTTTTCGTCTTTGCACCACATTATAGGTATAATCGATATTTCCAAATAGTTGTTTGGTTTTATGTTTGACTAATTGGCGACGATCTTTTCCCAAAACATGAGGTAATGATAAAGTTTGATAAGTTTCTTGAATCGTGTCAATTAACCAATAAATTGAGATTTTTTTTTGGTGACTTAAATAATTAACAAATTTAGCTTTACCTTCATCATTAAACTGGAAGTAATGGCGTTCAGTAATTTTTTTACCTTGAATACAGAAAGCTTGTAATCCATCATCATTTTGATATATGATATGTTTCATAATGTTAGTTTTATTTTTTATAGCTATTTAAGTAACAATTAGATTTTAAAATGGTTCAAAATATTGATATATTTGGCGGGAATTAATCGTAAAAACTTGTTAAAATGATGGAAGAATTAAATGTTGATTAAACACGATGTATTTATATAAAAGCTTGAGTGCCATATTGTTGAATCTTGTCCCAAAATTGTTGCCACCTACCTTTAGATTGTACTAAAGCTCTTAATGATAAAATTGTTTTAGCCCCTTTTTTTCAACGCATTCCAGAGCCGCATAAACGTTGCTTTACTAATATTTTACAAGCAACTTCAGTTACTACCCAAACCAATTGGTATCTTTTCTGTGGGTGTTGATTTATTAAGATGTTCCCCCCCCCCCTCATATAAAAAATAAATAAAAACTAGGAAAATACAGGTGGCTATAATAATATCACAAAATGATAAAGACTTAACCTCTAAAGTTACGCAAAGAAAGATAAATAGCAAAATTAAAAAAAATAAAAGAGAACAAATTAAAATTCAGGTAGCTTTCAAAATTTGCAGTTCATCAAAAGCAGTTTTTATAGCTTTGAGATATAGTTTTAAGCGCAATGCAAAATGGTTAAGATTACTAGATATTTTCAAACGTTCCATCTTGAAAACAGCTATAATGGAAGAGAAAATATGGTTTGATTGTGAAACTATTCTTCGAGCAGAAGATTTAGCTAAAGCAGCATTAGATTTAAGAGATTTATGAAAAACTTTAACTTTCCACCGTTTTTGGTAGATTGTGGTAATATCTTTCCAGTGTGAGTCTAAATTACTACAAGTTAGATAC
>JAGLFE010000364.1 GCA_023144675.1 Thiomargarita sp.
AAATAATTAATCAAGGAATTTAATATGTCAGTAAACAAAGTAATATTAATTGGTAATTTGGGCAATGACCCCGATGTACGTTATACCGCTGCTGGGTCAGCCGTTGCAAATTTTAGCTTGGCAACCAGTGAACGTTGGCAAGATAAACAAACTGGCGAATGGCAAGAACGAACTGAATGGCATCGGGTAGTTTTTTTTGGACGACAGGCAGAAGTAGTAAAACAATATTTACATAAAGGTTCACAAATTTATGTTGAAGGCAAGTTACAAACTGATAAATGGGTTGATCAAAATAGTGTAGAACGATATACGACAAAGGTAATCGGCGCAATTATGAAAATGTTAGGAAAACGAGAAGATAATATGGATGCTGGTGGATATGTTGCCAATAATCCAAATCAAGGATATAATGCCTCGCCACCATCTAATATACCAGCTTCTAGCCCTCCTCCTAGCCCTAATTCAAACTTTGCACCTGCTACTCCAAATGTAGAAACTACCAGTCCTCCCCCCCCAGTAAAACCAGCTAATGTTCCACCACTGCCTGATAAAGGTTTTGATGAAGACGTGCCTTTTTAAATATTATGAAAACAATTGTTTTAGCTAGTAGTAATCAAGGTAAATTACGTGAATTTAACCAAATGTTGCACGATTTTGATTATGAAGTTGTGCCACAAGGTCAATTTAAAGTATCCGATGTAGCTGAAACGGGACTCAGTTTTGTTGAAAATGCCTTAATTAAAGCCCGTAATGCAGCAGAACATACTAATTTGCCAGCTATTTCAGATGATTCGGGCATTGAGATTGATGCCCTTGATGGTGCGCCAGGTATTTATTCGGCACGCTTTGCTGGTGAAAAGGCTACGGATGAGCAAAATAATCAATTATTGCTAGATAAATTAAAAAACGTAGCTGAATCAGAACGAACTGCCCGTTATCATTGTGTTATCGTTTATATGCGTCATGCTAAAGATGCAATGCCTATAATTTGTTATGGAACTTGGGAAGGACGCATTATTATGGAAGCACGTGGTCAAAATGGTTTTGGCTACGATCCTTTTTTTTACGTGCCTACTCATCATTGTACCGCCGCTGAATTAACTTCGGAAATTAAAAATGAATTAAGTCATCGGGGGCAAGCATTGAGAATATTACGTAAACAGTTATTTAACTAAAATT
>JAGLFE010000365.1 GCA_023144675.1 Thiomargarita sp.
CAAAAATTAGAAATTCAATGGTTAGAAATTCAGACGCACGCCGTGCGCCTCTACAAAATAAAATAATTATATTTATTGCTTGCCCCAGTCCTTCGCTTCGCTCGGACAAGCGGTGGGATACCCCCCGAACCCCCGAAGAAGGGTAGAAGGAATAAAAGTGTAATTTTGTTTAAAGAGTCCGCACAACCAACACAACACGAAAACCGATGTTGCCGAGACTATTGCCTCGGACGTACCAACCACGGAAAGCAGCACGGGCAAGGTCAGGATCATAGCCCCACGAACCACCACGAACCACTCGTTCTTTATTACTTATTGCGTAATCCCAAACACTACCATTAGTAGGAGCATTTATATAATTATCATGCCATTTATCAGCACACCATTCCCAAACATTACCAACGGTATCATATAAACCAAATTGATTAGGACTAAATGAACCGACTGGAGCAGTATAGTTAAAATTATCACCACAATTACTATTACAATTTGCTTTATTTTTACCAATACTATTTCCCCACCAATATTTAGTGGTAGTTCCAGCCCGAGCTACATATTCCCATTCCGCTTCAGAAGGTAAACGATATTCTTTTCCAGTTTGTTTAACTAACCATTTAGTATAAGCATTAGCATCGTTCCAAGAAATACCTACAATCGGATGATTTTCATTGGTTAAAGCTGTACCAAACTGTTTATAATAATTACTACTTCCAGTATGAATATTATAATTATTTCCCTTTTCTAGCCATTTAGGAAAATGTTTATTTACAGCACGTGCAAAACGTAAATATTCACCTACAGTTACTTCATATTTACCCGCCGCAAATTGATAATTAATAACCCGATGTACAGGTTTTTTATCAGAAGCACCTTGAATATCGCCCATTTGGAAACTGCCCGCTGGAATCATCACCATTTTGGGAGCTAAACCACCGTCTTTTAATCGGTCTTGGAAAGTGTCGCCAGGTTGAAGTACTATTTGAGCAGGACAACCATTTGACTTAACTTTAGTACCATAAGGCGTATTTGGACAACTATCACGATAATCCTCAATACCATCATAATCGCTATCAATTGGACAACCCGACTGCTCAATACCATTAGAAAGTTCTTGCCTGGTATTATAAGGACAATCATCCAGATTATCTGCAACACCATCACCATCGCTATCAGAAATAATAATTGGCGGCGGCGGTGTAACCACTGGAACTGGTCTAACAGGCACAATCGGCGGCGTAACTTGCGCTACAACTTGTTTAGCCCCTACAACAAACACAAAATCTCCCCGCGATAATTTATAATCATTAATTTTTCCATATTGTGGAGTTTGAGAAGAATATTGTGGCACCTTATTTTTTAGATAAAGCCCTAATTCCTCTCCAGTAATATAACCATCTTTAAATAAATCGCCCCAACCATAACGCAAAGCATCAACAAAAGCTGGGGTAAACACACTTATAGCTGGCACCACTTCATAAGCACTTCCCGCCGTAATAAATTGCCGCACTGGTTCCTCAGCCGCATCACTAATTTGAGTCGGTATCTTTGGTAAATTCTTGGCTTTAAACACCGACCCTGAAAAACAACTATCAAACAAAAACAGGACATGCTTGGCTTCAATCCGTCTTGCCCAAGTCAATACCTGATTCATGCCCACCGCCTTTTGCAAAAAACCTTTTTCATCATAATTTGGATCAGCGGCATCAACTGGAACTAAATAGCCCTTATCATGACGTGTATGACCATGACCCGAATAAAAAAACAATAAGCGATTATCTTCATCAAAACCATATTGATTAATAAAAGTATCAAAACGGGCTTTTAAAGCTTCATAACCTAAATCAAAAGATTTTTCAACCTTAAAACCTTGAGCTATTAATATTTTCTCAACATCCTTTAATTCGTCTGGAATAGCTCCCAAACTTGACCAACCATTGGTATATTTGCTTTCTCCAATCAAAAGGGCATAACTCCCAGAATAAGAAGACAATATATCAAGCCCATGCTGACTCAAGGCAACTTGCCTAATCGGCGGAACTACTTGCGTATATGGAACTCGAGTACTCGTAGAATCTCGTGATGGTATTACATCTCCAGTTTTTGTACAAGCCGATAAAAGAACTAAAATTATAATTAATATATAACGCAACATAATTTTCTCTCCTAATTAAAAATTATTATAATAGCATTTACTGATTAAAAATAAATGGTAGTCCTAAAATAGGTAGTGTTAAACCTGTTAGGTCTTTGATACCTGACAGGTTTTTTGAGACCATCACTACTTTGTTCAGGACTACCTAATTTTTTATTCGTTAATTTATTATAATCTATTTTTTCTTTGGCGTAACTTTATTTAACTATAATAAACCTATTAAATTACTTTAGAAAATCGTTGCTCTTTATTCTTACGTAAATAAGCATCAAAAGGCATACAAATATTACGAATAAGCAAACGTCCAGCAGGTAATACCGTGATATTTTTATCATTATATTCTAACAAACCATCATCTTGCATTACTTGCAATTCATCCCATTCTTTAGAAAAATAGCTTTTAAAATTAATTTGATATTTTTGTTCAATTTTTGCAATATGCAGACTAAAATGGCAAATTAATTGAGTTATCACTTCTCGACGCAATTCATCATCAGTATTTAAACCAACCCCTCTAAAAATAGGAATTTGTCCCATATCAATTTTATTATAATATTCATCTAAAGTTTTGACATTTTGAGAATAACTATTACCTACTTTTCCGATTGAAGTAGTGCCTAAACCAATTAAATCACAATTTGCATGAGTGGAATAACCTTGAAAGTTGCGGTATAAAGTACCATTACGTTGCGCAACAGCTAATTCATCATCAGGCAAAGCAAAATGATCCATGCCAATATAGACATAACCAGCTGCCATTAATTGATTACTGGTATTTTGAAAAATGGCAAGTTTTACTGCTGCCGAGGGCAAATCCGCTTCATTAATACGCCGTTGGGGTTTAAATAAACTTGGTAAATGAGCGTAGTTGAAAACTGATAAGCGATTGGGTTTTTCAATTAAGATTTTATCAACCGTTTTGGCAAAAGATTCAACTGTTTGATGAGGTAAACCATAAATTAAATCAATACTGACCGATTTAAAGCCTTCTTGACGAGCGGCATTCAAGACAGTAAAAGTTTGTTCTTCAGTTTGGATGCGACTTACTGCTTTTTGCACAATTGGGTCAAAATCTTGTACTCCCAAACTCATGCGATTAAAACCTAGTTCACGTAATATTGCAATAGTATCTGATTCAGTTTCACGTGGATCAATTTCAATAGAATATTCACCACTATCATCTTTTAATAGCGGAAAGTTTTGGTTAATAGTTTGCATCAATGAACGCATTTGGTCATGGTTTAGAAAAGTGGGCGTTCCACCACCAAAATGTAATTGTGTTACTGGACGATTATCAGCAAACAAGTTACTTTGCATGGCAATTTCCTGCTGTACTGCAGCTAAGTAAGGTATGGCTAAACTACGATTTTTAGTTGCAATTTTGTTACAAGCACAGTAAAAACAAACTGTATCACAAAAAGGTATATGGAAATATAATGATAATGGTTTTAAGTCGCCTTCATTGCTATTTTTAGCATATTGGCGATAGGTTTGTTCATCAAAACCCTCATGGAATTGAACCGCAGTTGGATAAGAAGTATAACGAGGTCCAGCCTTGTTATAACGTTTGATTAAATCTAAGTCAAAGACAATAGTTTGTTGCATAACTGCTTCCTTTCAAGCGTGTTAAATTATTTTGTAACTACCTACTAATTAAACTTTAGGTAGTCCTGAAC
>JAGLFE010000366.1 GCA_023144675.1 Thiomargarita sp.
GATTTAGATAAGGAAACAGTTGATTTTGCACCTAATTATGATGAATCAGAAATTGAACCAGTAGTTTTTCCCGCTCGGATTCCTAATCTGTTAATCAACGGTTCAAGCGGTATTGCTGTTGGGATGGCGACCAATATTCCGCCACATAATTTAGCTGAAGTTATTAATGCTTGCATCGGATTGATTGAAAATCCTGAATTAAGTATTGAAGAATTAATGCAATTTATTCCCGGTCCAGATTTTCCCACCGCTGGTATTATTTACGGAATTAATGGTATTTTAGAAGCTTATCGTACTGGACGGGGACGTATTTATGTGCGGGCGCGGGCTGAAATTATTGAAGAAGAAAATAAGCTAAAGATAATTATTACCGAACTGCCTTATCAAACTAATAAAGCCCGTTTAATTGAAAAAATTGCGGAATTAATTAAAGATAAAAAAATTGAAGGCATTAGTGCTTTACGTGATGAATCGGATAAAGATGGGGTTCGTGTTGTTGTAGAATTAAAGCGGGGAGAAATTGGAGAAGTTATATTAAATAATTTATTCCAACAAACCCAATTGCAATCAGTTTTTGGCATCAACATTGTGGCTTTAGTTGATAAGCAACCACGTATATTAAACTTAAAACAATTGATTGAATTCTTTATTAGACATCGCAAAGAGGTGGTTACTCGCAGATGCGTGTTTGAATTAAGAAAATCTAGAGAACGCATTCATATTTTAGAAGGTTTAGCCGTTGCATTAAATAATATTGATGCCATGATTATCCTGATAAAAGCAGCTAAAACACCGCAAGAAGCACGAACTAATTTATTTGGTAAAATTTGGCAACCAGGAACAATAAAAACCTTAATTCAAGATGATAATACGCAAGTTTCTCGCCCTGAAGGTTTATCATTAGAATTTGGTTTAATCGAAACTGGTTATTGTTTATCCGAAGCGCAAATTCAAGCCATTTTAGAGTTACGTTTGCATCGTTTAACGGGTTTAGAACAAGATAAAATTTTAGATGAATTCAAAAATATATTAAAACGTATTTATGAATTATTAAATATTTTAAATAATACCAGCCGCTTGATGGAAATTATTCGGTTTGAATTAGAAGAAGTATTGGAAAAATATAAAGATGAACGCCGTACCCAAATTGTAGTTGCCACTGCGGATTTAAGTATTGAAGATTTAATTACTGAAGAAGATGTTTTAGTTACATTGTCGCACACGGGTTATATTAAGTCTCAAGCGGTTAGTAATTACTCGGCACAAAAAAGAGGTGGTAAAGGTAAAGCCGCCACGCAAATGAAAGAAGAAGATTTCATTGATAAACTGTTTATTGCCAATACCCATGACACTATTCTTTGTTTTACTGATTTTGGTAAAGTTTATTGGCTAAAAGTGCATCAGCTTCCCCAAGCTAGTCGTAATTCACGTGGCAAACCGATTGTAAATTTACTACCGCTTGAAGAAAAGGAACGCTTAAATGCTATTTTACCAGTGCGTGAATTTAGTGAGGATAAATTTGTCTTTATGGCAACCTCAATGGGAACAGTGAAAAAAACTGCCTTGATTAATTTTTCCCGTCCGCGTGCCAATGGAATTATTGCTTTAAATTTAGATGCAGGCGATCACCTAATTGATGTCAGTATTACTGATGGACAACAAGACGTAATATTATTTAGCCAAAATGGGAAAGCGACACGTTTTAAAGAAGAAAAAGTACGTTCAATGGGCAGAACTGCTAGAGGCGTGCGCGGTATTAGATTAGATAATGATAAAGTTATTTCCCTTATTATTACTCAACCAGGAGGTAATGTTTTAACTGCAACTGCCAATGGTTTTGGCAAACGTACTCCCATTGACTATTATCCAACCAAAGGGCGTGGCGGTAAAGGCGTGATTGCAATTAAAACCTCTGAACGCAACGGTAAATTAGTCGGTGCGGTGCAAGTGGAAGATGATGATGATATTGTGTTGATTACCAATTGTGGAACCCTAGTTCGCACGCCAGTTAAGCATATTTCAGTGGTTAGCCGTAATACCCAAGGAGTTAATTTAATTCGTTTAGCCAAAGAAGGTGAACAATTAGTTGGTTTAAATAAAATACTTGATTTTGGTTCTGATGAGGAAGGAAATGAAGAAGAAACTGAGGAAGAAACTATATGAGCTATGACATAAAAACTATTAGTTGGATATTACTAATAATCGCAATTGTTTTAGAAGTTTCTGGCACGGTTTGCATGAAATTATCAGATGGTTTTACTAAAACAATTCCAATTATTGCCATGCTAGTGTTTTACGGATTGGGATTAAGTTTATTAGCTTTAACCTTGAAAGTTATTGAAATTGGTACTGCCTATGCGGTTTGGTCAGGATTAGGTACAGCTTTGATTGCGGGAATAGGTATAATTTGGTTTAAAGAGCCAGCAACTATGATTAAATTCTTTTCCATTGCCTTGATTATTGCTGGAGTTATTGGTTTAAATATAGGCGGGGGGCATTAATTTCTTAATAAAGTGCCTAAGAAAAATAGTATATTTGATCCATTTAATGATGTATTTTTGTAATTGCTCACTACCCTCGAAT
>JAGLFE010000367.1 GCA_023144675.1 Thiomargarita sp.
TTCGTTCCTCAGCACTACATTTTATATTAACTTGGTAGATAGTTACGTTTATTTTTAATATATCGTAATAAACCTTCTGTAGAAGCATCATGTACTTTTGTGGTTACACTTGTTTGCGTATTTTGAAGTGTTGGTAATAAATCACTTGCAACTTGCTTGCCCAGTTCTACTCCCCACTGGTCAAATGGGTTAATTCCCCAGCAAACACTTTGTACAAAAACTTTATGCTCATATAAAGCAATTAATTTACCTAAAATTTCAGGTGTTAATTTTTGATAAACTAAAGTATTACTTGGTTGATTACCTTTAAATACCCGATGTGGCAACTGCTGTTCTAAAAGTTGAATATCAAGACCAGCATCGGTTAAAGCTTTTCTAGTTTCTTCGGTATTTCTACCCATCATTAAAGCATGACTTTGTGCCAACGCATTTGACAATACCGCATCTTGATGCCCAGGAAAATCGTATTGACTTTCAATTGCAATAAGAAAATCTGCGGGAATTAACCTTGTTCCTTGATGCAAAAGTTGATAAAAAGCGTGTTGCCCATTATTTCCAGGTGCGCCCCAAATAATTGGACAAGTAGAATAATCAATTTGTTGACCTTCACGAGTAACACGTTTACCCAAACTTTCCATCACTAATTGTTGCAAATGGGCTGGAAAAAGCGATAAACTGTAATCATAAGGTAACACAACTTGTGTTGTCGAACCAAAAAAATTATTATACCAAACGTCAATCAATCCCATCAAAACTGGCATATTCTCTAATAACGGAGCGGTTTTAAAATGTTGATCCATTTCATGCGCTCCTTCAAGCAATTTCTCAAAATTATCCATGCCAACCATAACTGCAATCGGTAAACCAATCGCTGACCACAATGAATAACGTCCACCTACCCAATCCCAAAATTCAAACATATGACTAGGGTCAATACCAAACTGAATCACTTTCTTAGTTGCGGTACTGACAGCGACAAAATGTTTAGCAACGGCTTTATCATCACCCAGTTTTTCAACTAGCCATTTTCTAGCACTATTTGCATTTAATAAAGTTTCTTGGGTAGTAAATGTTTTGGAGGCAATAATAAATAAAGTTGTTTCTGGGTCAAGGTCTTGAAGAATTTCACCTAGATGGATAGCATCAACATTGGATACAAAATAGCTTTTTAAACGCGGATGATGGTAAGCTTTAAGTGCTCTAGCTACCATTGAGGGTCCTAAATCAGAACCGCCAATACCGATATTAACTATTGATTCAATCTTCTTACCAGTATAACCTTGCCAATTTCCACTGTGAACTGAATCTACAAATGGACGTATTTTTTCCAACACGGCATTAATTGCTGGCATTACATCTTTACCGTCAACCAAAATAGCTTGATTGGAACGATTTCGCAATGCAGTATGTAAAGCAGCCCGTTGTTCAGTATTATTAATTGTTTCGCCACTAAATTCTTGATGAATCCAATTTTTTAATTTAGTTTTAATTGCTAATTCTTGCAACAGGCTTAAAGTATTAGTGGTTAAATGATTTTTAGAATAATCTAATAATAATCCACAGGCTTCTAAAGAAAAATTTTCAAACCGTTGACTATCAAGCGCAAATAAATCACGCAAATGAACTGAAGCAAGATACTTTTGATGATTCTGTAAAGTAGTCCAAATATGAGTGTGGCTAACGATTGTATCCATAATTTAAGCGAATGGTGGAATATTTAGATTCAAAAAATCAATTTTATTTTTAATTTAGAGTAATAAATTTTGGTAGTCCTAAAATAGGT
>JAGLFE010000368.1 GCA_023144675.1 Thiomargarita sp.
AAATAATGAGAAAAGCTTATAAATTTGTATTAAAATTAGGTAACTATCTACCAATTAAACTTTAAATGCGAATTAAGAACACGATTGATCCGTTTCGTTCCTCAACAGCATCCTACATTTTTATTCTAATGGTTCAGGCAATGAACTTTCCGCATGAGCTATATATCCTTGATAAATTTCCAATTGCGTTAATTTATATAGTTCTTGCCACAAAGAAATTGCTTGTTGGTACATATCTTTTGTATGTTGCTCATCTTGATTAACTCCCCGTATATAGCATGAAATAGCAAAATTATCTTTTAACTGAATGTTTTGAGTATTTGATTTACGAAGTCCTGCCATTAATTTAATAAACAATTCAAAAAATTTGAGCATTTTAGCTTTATTTCCCATAATTCTATGAATTTCGCCCAATTTTCCATAAGAAATAGCCAAGCCCTTTTTCCATTCTTCACTTTTAGGATTCAACTTATTGAGTTCTTGCATTAATTGGGTAAATAATTTAAAAAATTCAAGGGCTTTGGAAGTTTCTTCTAAATCTTGATGTGCTTCGCCTAACTTGGAATAAGAAATAGCTAATCCATTTTTATAATCTTCATTTTCTGGATTTGATTCACAAAGTTTTTTAAATAATTCATTATCCGCTTCAAAAGATTGACGAGCTTTTTCCGCCCGCCCCATAGTTTTATGAATTCCACCTATTTTAGAATAAAATTCCAACGCCGTATCTCTTTCATCCACAAAATCCCGTTTTAGATTTGATTCATAAATTTCCTTGATAAAATGATTTTCTGATTCAAAAAACTTGATAGCTTTATTCATTTGTCCTAATTTTTGGTAAAGTTCACCTAATTTAGAATAAGACATAGCTAGTTCGTTCTTAAACCATTTATCCTGTTTATCTGAATTATGACCATCTTGGCATAGTTGGTTGCAAATATTAAAATTTTTCAGAGCTGGCTCTATTTGTCCTAAAGTTTGATACATATTACCAATACGTTTATAAGACACAATTAAATAACGTTTATAACCACATTGTTTAGTATGTTGAACCACAAGATACATACTTTTTAAAGCAAAATCAAGATGACCCGAATTTTTATAAAAATCAGATAAATAAAAATTCAATGCAATAATATTATAATTAGAGTGTTTAAGTTTTTGCGTAACTGCTTGAGCGCAATGATGAAAACGACAATTTGCCTCTAAATTTGCCTGCATCAGTTTTGATAACATAAAAATCAAATTAGTGCATTTGGCGAGACTAACTTGCAATTTAACAAACATTACATTTTGCACCAAAGTGTGCATTTTATATGCTATAGTTTGTGATTCTGCTTGCAATATTAGCCATCCTAGTTGATAAAGATGATTTAAAGCATTTTCAAACTTATTTTCCTGCTCTTCTGTAATAATAAATAATTGTTTTAAATCGTTCAAACTGATATATTTTGTTGGTAATATGGAAAAATAGCGTAAAATTTGTTGCTCAATTTCATTCAGTTTATTATTCGATTTAGTTTCACTTAATTTATTTAGTTTAAATCGATTTAAAATAGACTTAGTTGGTTTATTTATTTGCTCAGTTTTGGCTAATTTATTTAAGCTAGATAAATTTAAAAAATACTTATATAACTCGCTTTGTTGCTTATTAAGTTGGGAACTAATTTTAATTCGTTGTAAAATTTGTGCATCCGCTTTTTGCTCTAAAATAGTTAATAATTGGGAAATATTTAGTTTCTGTTCAGAAGCAATTTTGGCAGTTAGTTCGATTAATAAAGTGTGATAATTGATTGTTGCTAATAAAGTGGTTAATTTATTTGCTTCTATTTTCAATGGATAATGTTGTTTGAATAATTCAATGGCATTAGTTTCCGATAATGGATTCACGGTTAAAGTTGCATATTTATCAGATTCACTATTACTAGCAATAATAACCCGCCAACCACTAACTTGTAAAATTTTGTTTAATTTAATTAATTCCTTCTCATTATTTACGTGGTCTAAAATTAATAAATTTTGTCCTTCAATACGCTGTAAAGCCGATATAACTTGTTTAAATTGTCGTTCCAGCAAGCTATTTTTAGCCAATTTTAACTGCAAATATTTCTGCATAAAATTAACAACATCGAGCATTAAACTTGATTGCACAAATATATAGGCAATATGTTTATAGTCTTGCTGATAACGATTTGCATACATTTTCACCAAAGTACTTTTACCAATCCCATCCAAACCATTTACTAACACTGTTTCTGATTTTTGCAGGCGTTGATGCAAGTTATTCAATAAATCATCTCGTCCAGTAAAATATTTTGGTTGTTGAATTACGGGAAAGTTTATTTTTTGGTTTTTACCAAGA
>JAGLFE010000369.1 GCA_023144675.1 Thiomargarita sp.
ACAGGAAGGCAGACAAGAAGGCATCCAAGAGGATAAGCAAAAAGTATTGATTCGATTGTTAAAGCAAAAATTTTCAACTGTGCCGCAGTCTGTGGTTAAAAAAATAAGAAATACCCAAGATATTGACCAGTTAGATCACTGGTTGGATCAAATACTAGTGGCTGAAACTATTGACAACATTATATGAAAACTTACAAAATAGGACGTAGCACCAAAAAATCGGATATTGTTTTACCCAATATGACGACTCAAGTTAGTGGTGTACACATTGAGTTAGTCGATATGGGAAATGGACGTTATTATTTAACTGATTTAAGTACCAACGGCACTTTTATTCTAGTAGAAAACAATCAGTGGAAAAAAATTAAGCAAACTTATGTTTATAATGGAACACATTTAATGTTGGCAAATTTTAAAACTACAGTTTATGAAATTATTCAAGCAATGAATCAAAAATTAGAAATATCCGAATCGTTAGATAATTTTGATTCAAAACCTAAAGGTATTTATTCCGGTAAAATGGAAAGAAACCCTGAAACAGGTGAAATAATTAGGCGATAAAATGATTAAACAACAATTACCTTCTCAACGTAATCGGATTTTATATGCAGGTATTAGTTTTTTACTGGCTATATTGTTTATTATCATCTTGCATTTTTTATTAGTTGCTATTGGCACAGAAAATAGCTTAACCGCTGCCGCCATTTTTCTAGATTATCGTCCCAGCAATGCTATTTATCCATTCACAGTACAAAATGTTATGTGGATTGTTTTTTTCTTAGGTATTGCTGAATTATATGGACGTTATCAAGATGGTCGGATTGAAGAAAATCAATTATATATGCAATATTTACCCGAAGATGACAGAACCATGTTAGATAGCAACGATTTGGGTTTATACTATAAAAAATTGAATCAAACCATGGGTAATACACAATTGTTTTTACCTAAATTGATTAAACGTATTATTTTTCAATTTCAAGGCAGTAAATCAATTGACCAAGCCAACAATCTATTAAATTCCAGTTTGGAACTTTATTTACATGAAATTGATCTACGCTATAATATTTTAAGATATATCGTATGGTTAATTCCTAGTTTAGGATTTATCGGAACGGTGATTGGTATTTCATTGGCACTTAATTATGCAGGTGGTGAAGGTGCATCGCAAAATTTAGATGTTTTATTGCCAGAGATTACATCACGTTTGGCAGTTGCTTTTTACACCACCTTGTTAGCTTTAGTACAATCTATCATTTTAGTTTTTTCATTACATATTGTCCAAGCGCGGGAAGAGCGTTGCTTAAATCAAGCAGGACAATATTGTTTTGATAATTTAATCAATCGTCTTTACATTAATTGAAAATTTTAAGGAATATTTTATGGGGTTATTTAAAAATTCTAATGGGATTGTCCAAGAAACTCCCAATGCGGATGATGTTACAACCCAGGTTTTGGATCGACAAAAACAAAATACCATACAATCGGATAATGGAGATGTTCCGACCGATTTGATACAAGATGAACCGCCTACTGTAAACAATCCATCAGAGCCACCAACAGAAACGTCATCATCAATAAATGACCCAACAATATTATCTATACCTAAAAAGCGTGAACCGAATGACACAATTGCAGATAAATTTCCTAAAAAAGATACTTCTAATGGAATGGACGATCCTGTTGTTGGCTGGGTTGTTATTATTAAAGGCGCAGGACAAGGTTATTCTCGTAAACTAGGTTATGGTCAAAATACTATTGGCAGAAGTCATACTGAACGTGTGAGCTTAGATTTTGGCGTAAACAGTGATTCAGAAATTTCAAGAGTAAAACATGCGGTCATCACTTATGACCCTAAAGGTAAAAAATATTATTTGTATTCTGGTGATGGTATCAATTTAACCTACTTAAATGATGCACCTGTTTTAACTCCGGTTGAATTAACTGGTGGGGAAAAAATTGTTTTAGGTGATACAACTTTATATTTTGTTCCATTTTGTGGGGAGAAATTTGATTGGCAAACCAACAATTAAAGCATTTACAAGATTATGAAGGCAAGCAAATACAAGGTACACGAGATTACCAAGAAGATGATTTTGGCTTTGATGCTTCACACCCTGGAATATTATTAGCCTTATTAGCTGATGGTATGGGCGGTTATGTGGGTGGCGATACCGCAAGTAGTCTAGTTATTAAGGCTTTTATGGATTATTATAATCCAGATGATGAACAAACGACAGCAAACTGCCTTGAGCAATCAATGGCAACAGCCAATAAAATGCTTGCCAATAAGATTATAGAAAAACCTAAATTGGCAGGCATGGGATGCACATTTGTCGGTGCAGTCCTGAGCAAAAATCTTACCCGTTTACACTGGATTAGTGTCGGTGATTCACCCTTTTGGTTGTATAGACATGGTAAATTATCACGCCTTAATGCCGATCATTCTAAAAGAACGGAGTTACAGGAAAAAGCTAGAATAGGACAAATAACCGCAACCGAAGCTGCTACTCATCCTGAACGTAATTCATTGACATCAGCATTAACTGGTGAACCACCCGCTAAAATTGACAATAATTCTAAAGCATTGGAACCTAGTGATATTTTATTACTAGCCAGCGATGGTTTACTGACATTAAACGAACCAGAAATTGAACGATTACTCAGTAATAACAAAAATTCTGCAAAAGATTTAACCAATCGTTTACTAGGTGCTATTAATAGAAAAAAGCGTGCAGGACAAGACAATACTACAGTTCTAGTTATTAAAATTCCGCCACCTATTACATTAGAACATTTGACAGTTATTAAGCGTCCTTCAGTAAAAAAAGTGATTCATCCAACCAAAACAAGTAAAGGATTAAAATATTTACTTTTAGGTATTTTATTTTTACTCTCTTTGATTGCGGCATTTATTGCTGGAGGTAAATTTTGTCCAAAACCAATAGAACCCAATACAACAATTGGACAAGAACAAAAAACTACTGTCAAAGAAATTTCTGAGCAAGATAAAACTACTATTGAAGAAAATAAGCCTGATTCTGAACAAAAGGAAGATGTAGATAAAAAGGAAACAGAAACTAAAAAAACCGAGTCTGACTCTCAAAATTCTCAGAAGAATGATATTCCTACTGAAGAGGAAGATAAGCCTTGGTGGAGTATGTTTTTTTAGATACTGAAGTTACGCAGATGAATTCAGATGTTATAAACATATAAGGATTAAATTTAGGGTAGTCCTAAACAAAGTAGTGATGACTATTTAAAACTGTAATAAAATTAATGCATTAATAAATTTACCACTACTATATTTAGGACTACCAAATTTAGATACTAACTCTTTGAATTTTGGTAACCCTTATAATAAGATTATTTTCAATTCCATTTTTTTTATTTGCGTAACTTCAGTTATATACTGAATACGGAGCTACCTACAAAACATCAAAAATATTTAACCTAAATCCAAAAATAAAGCTTTTTAAGCGTTAAAATACTACTTTATTATGCTATAATTATTTT
>JAGLFE010000037.1 GCA_023144675.1 Thiomargarita sp.
CGGAAAAAACTGGACATAAAGCAGATTCTTATTTGCAACTTAAAACTTGTTCCAGTGAACAGGTTCGAGGTCAAATAATTATTGATTCGCCAGGATTTGATGCCGATAAACAGCGGACTTCAACTTTGCACGTTAATCAACATATTATTAATTTATCCGATTTGGTTCTGATATTTTTTGACGCTCGTCATCCAGAACCAGGAGCGATGCGAGATACTTTGAAACATTTAGTTTCTAATACCATCGAACGCCAAGATTCTAATAAGTTTTTATATATTTTAAATCAAATGGATATTACCGCTCGTGATGATAATCCAGAAGAAGTGGTAGCTTCTTGGCAACGTTCTTTAGCGCATGCTGGTTTAACATCGGGACGTTTTTATCGTATTTATAATCCAGATGTGGCTTTACCTATTGAGGAACCACAGGTTCGGGAACGAATTGATAAAAAATGTCAGGCGGATATGCAAGAAATTAAGGAACGTATGCAACAAGTTGGAATAGAACGAGCTTATCGAGTAATTAGCATCCTTGAGAATACGGCAAACAATATAAAACATCAAGTTGTGCCTCGTTTACAAACTTTTATTCAAGATTGGAAGACAAAAACATTTATAGCTGATACTATTTTGGGAGTAATATTATTTATTGCTGGTTTCTTTTGGTTTAGTGCAACTGGAATCGATTTGGCAGATATTAATATTAGTTCTCAATCGCCAACTAAATTAGGAATTTGGGGGGGGATAATTATTAGCATAGCTTTATTTTTGCATATTAAGATATGTCGTTGGACTGCGGATAAGGTGATAAAAGGAATCAAGGCGGATGATGATTTGGATGAATATATGCGGGAAGGCTTGACACATGCTTTCAATAAAAATATTACCACATTTAGGTCTATATTTATTTTGTTTATCCATGAACCTGCTGGTTGGGGAAATCGGTCTTTAAAACAACTTAATAATGCTTTAATTAGTGTTAATGATTATATTCAAAAATTGAATGATCGCTTTACCAATCCTTCTGGAAGGGAAACTAATGTGGAAACTTCATCAGAAACTAAGGAATAAGGATTTTATAAAACCCAAAACTTAGGCAGTTCTGCATAAAGTAATTACAAACTGGTTAAATTTTTGATATTTAAAGGATTTATCTGAAAAATTACTACATTATTCAGGACTACTGTAAATGGCTATCCGAACTATTATCAATGAGATGTTGAATTATTATAGCTTGTTTCTTTGCCTTTACTCTTTCCAAAGCGGCTTTAATTGCGGATTCCTTACTTGCATTTGATTTAGATTTCAATTTTTGTAAGCGAGCCTTTTTCTCAGCTTTTATTCTTTCTAAACGGAAAGTACGGAATTCATGGCGGTGTTTTGCAGATTCCGATTTTTTACTTTCCTGTTCATTGGCTCTAATTTCCGCCTTAGCATAACGATAATAACTAATCAAAGGAATATGGCTCGGGCAAACATAAGCGCAACAACCACAATCAATGCAATCAAATAAATGATATTCCTGAATTTTTTTTAAATCTTTGGCTTTTGCATACCAATAAAGCTGTTGCGGTAACAAATTAATTGGACAAGCTTGCGCACAGGCTCCACAACGAATACAGGGCATTTGTAGTGGTTTAACTTCCTCTTTATCAGATAAAATTAAGCAATTGGTAGTTTTTACTATCGGCATTTTATTATTAGGCAAGCTAAATCCCATCATTGGACCGCCCATAATTAAACGTTTTAGATTAGACTTAGGATTACACTGTTTAAGGATAAATTCCATTGGAGTACCTAATAATATCTCAAAATTCTGCGGGGTTTCTAATCCAGTTCCAGTTACTGTAACTGCCCGTGAAATAAGCGGTCTTCCCTGATAAATTGCCCGATAAATAGCCCGAGTGGTTTCCACATTATGCACCACAATTCCTATACTTGCAGGCAACTTACCACGTCCCACTTCTTTACCCGTCAAAGTGTAAATTAATTGCCGTTCACCGCCCATTGGATATAAAGTCGGAACTTGAACTACTGCTATATTTCCCTGTGCCAAATTGGATAAGGTTTTATAGGCTTGAGGCTTATTATTTTCCACTGCAATGATGCAATTTTTTGCTCCACCTAAAACATGTAATAAAATTTGCGCTCCCACAATGACATCTGCGGGATGTTCCTGCATAATACGATCATCGCAAGTAATATAAGGTTCGCATTCAGCCCCATTAATAATTAAAGTATCAATATTATTATGTACCAACTTAACATGGGAGGGAAAACCAGCTCCACCTAATCCAACAATACCAGCTTGTGCGATATAATTACGAACAATATCAGGTTCAATATCAGTATAATTAGGTAATGGGAAACGCTCTATCCATTCGTCATTGCCATCGGTTGCAATTACAATGCAAGGTGCATTTAAGCCAGATGGATGGGGAACAGCATGGGATTCAATGGCAACAATAGTTCCTGAACTGGAAGCATGAATCGGCGCACTCAAAGATAAACTGCAATCTTCGTTTTCACAATGCGCAATAATTTGTCCTTTTAATACTTTATCAGCAATATTAACAACGGGTTTAGTCGGTTCACCAATATGTTGCAACAAGGGTAAAGTTAAAAATTGGGGAATACCAGCTTTTTTTATGGCAACTTGATTAGATAATGTTTTATAGCTTTTTGGTTCAATACCACCGTGAAATGGCCATAATTGTATCATAATAATGGCTCCATTGGGTTTTGCAATGTAGGTGGTGAGGGATAAGCCCATTTCCAATTATGAATGGTTAAAGGAATGGCTATCATGGCAATGCAATCCACTGGACAAGGTTTAACGCATAATTCACAACCAGTACATTCTTGGGCAATAACAGTGTGCATTTGTTTGGCAGCTCCTAAAATAGCATCAACTGGGCAAGCTTGAATACATAAGGTACAACCAATACATATTGCTTCATCAATAACTGCTAGTCGAACTTCATTTGTCGGTTTTAATTCCATATCCAACGGTTTTGCTTCCCGATCTAATAAGTCAGCCAATGCTAAAATCACCATCTCTCCGCCTGGAGGGCATTGATTAATATCCGCTTCTTCATTAGCAATAGCATGAGCATAAGGACGACAACCAGGATAACTACATTTTCCACATTGTTGTTGCGGTAAAATAGCATCAATTTGGTCAACAACTGGGTTACCTTCTACTTTAAATCGAACTGAAGCATAGCCCAGTAATAAGCCGAATAATAAAGCTAATCCCCCTAATACAATAATTGATAAAATAGCAATCGTCATTTAACTAGTCCAGTAAATCCCATAAATGCAATCGACATGATTCCAGCAGTTATAAGTGCAATTGGTGCGCCTTTAAAAATTTCTGGCACATCAGAAACTGCAATTCGTTCCCGTAATGCCGCAAATAAGATAAGTACTAATGAAAAACCAATAGCCGCTCCAAATCCGTAAATAGCCGATTCAATAAAACCATGTTGTTCTTGTATATTGAGCAAAGCAACTCCTAAAACGGCGCAGTTAGTAGTAATCAAGGGTAAAAAAATTCCTAAAATTTGATATAATAAAGGACTGGTTTTATGTACCACCATCTCGGTAAATTGTACTACTACTGCAATAGCTAAAATAAAGGCAATGGTGCGTAAAAATCCTAAGCCTAATGGTACCAGTAAATATTCATTAATTAAGTAACTACTAATGGAGGATAAAGTTAGTACAAATGTGGTTGCTAATCCCATTCCCATAGCAGTTTCAACTTTGGTAGAAACGCTCATAAATGGGCATAAACCTAAAAATTTTACTAAAACAATGTTATTAACCAGCACCGTGCTGACAAAAATTAGTAAATATCCAGTCATTTTAATCCTTGGTTTAAATTGAAATGCGAAATCTTAATTTTGTTTTAAAAAAGATGCTAGTTTTACATCCATTTTTTTGATATGATGACTAAACCATTCAACTATTTCGTCTTGAATTTTTAAAGTCAAATATAAAGAAGCTCCCTTTTTCAAATAGTGTTGTTTAATATTTTCTAAGTTATTAATAAATTGTTCATGTCTAGCTTTATGAATTTTATATTGAGGATAATTATATTTTCGCATATAATTTTCTTCTAACCGTAAATGGTCAATCGCATAGACTTCTAAAAATTGTATCATTTCACCAACTTCTTCTTTAGCTTTATTTGCGCCTATTGACATTACTAAACCTTGCATTCTAACAAATAATTCACGATGTTGCCCATCAATAATTTGATTATTAACTGATAATTTAGGTGTCCATTCTATAGCAGTAGCTATTTTTTCCCAATGCTCCATTTCATTAATATTTAAAAAACTTTGACAACGTTGTATGTAAACATTAGCCGCCGCATCTTGGGGATTTTGTTCTAAACACTGATTCATTAATTCAATAACCTGGGCAAATTTATGTTTTTGGTATAAATAAACTGCTCGTTCAAAGTTCTCTAAACTAGCTATTTTGGCTTGTTGAATAATGGTTGAATCCATGTCAAATACTTCAAAGATATTTATAGGTTCAAATCGACCTTTAACTTTGACTTTATCAAGAAAACGAATTTTATATTGTTGTTTGTCAGCTAAATTTTTAAGAGTATTTTCGCTGATTAATAATGGTGTTTTATATGTTTTGGTTATATTTTCTAGTCGTGAAGCCAAATTAACTGAATCACTAATTACTGTACATTGTAATCGGCGTTCTTCCCCAACAACTCCTAACATCAAACTGCCAGTATTTAAACCGATACCAATTTTAACTGGTTGCTTTTGTTTTTGATTATATAAAGTTAATTTATTTAACATTCCAATAGCTGCTTTCAGCGCATCATCAGCATTTACAAATAAAGCCATAATCGCATCACCAATATATTTATCAATAATTCCATTATGTTGACGAATAACTGGGCTAATTTCTTTCAGATAAGTATTGATGAAATTAAAACTTTCTTGGGGCGACATTTTTTCGGAAATTTTCGTAAAAGAACGAATATCAGAGAATAATACGGTCATATTCATTTCAATATTATTACTGAGTTGAATGTCTTCAATATGAGTTTTATTCAATAATTTTAAAAATTCGTTAGGCACGAAACGGGCATAGGATTGATTAATATTTTGCAAAGTTAGTTCAGATTGGTTAATCGAACTGAGCATTTGGGTAATAGTGTTGAATAGTTGTTTAATTTCGTCTTTAGAATTTGGGTCAAATTGCAAATTGTTTTTATTTATTGCTATTGGTGAAACAGTTGCCAAACAACTTTCAAAATCTGGTTCTATATTAATATCTCTTTTACCTGCTGAAATCAAGTTGGCAATATTAACTAGTTTTTTTAATGGTTTATTGATACTACAAACAAATGAATAAATAATAATCAAAGATAATAATATGGTTATTAATAGTATAGCTATTGAGGAAACAAAGCTAAATTTGGCGTTATTTTTAAGGTTTTGAGTCGATAATTGTAAATCGGAGGCAATACGTTCTTCTAGTTGTTTTAACAATAAAATACTTTTGCTAGTTAATTCCCACCATTCAGTAGCATTTATGCCTAAATATCCACCATTTAATAAAAAATGAAATGCTTTAATAGTTGGAGTATCATCTATTTTGAGTATTTTATCAATTTCTTCAATGGATTTAGCTTGTTGTTTTAATTTAACTATTTTGGTTAAATATTGTTTATACTGTTCAAAGTTTTTTTCAATAATATCAATGTTTGATAAATCCAATGCGGAAATATTAGGAATATTTTTATATTTTGCGAACAAAGTTTGAGTTTTATTATATTGTTGATAGAACTGGTCAATATATTTTGGTTCTCCGCGCAAAAGATAATTTTTAAATTGATGAATTAAACCCCCATAACCTGATTGATGATGTAATTCCATTACTAATGGCCATTTTAGCTCCTGAGAAAAAGCAATTTGTTTTATATCTTCAATTTTTTTAAAAAAAGGAGTTATATCATAATAATATTGTTTTTGGTTACTGCTGGCAAAAAATAGAAAATCATTAATATAAACCTTTTGAGTTTCAACAAGAAATGTAAATTTTTTATACAAATCCATGATAAAAAGTTTATCTTCAAAAACATGATAAAGTAATGAACGTTCAAGTTGTATATTTTCTATTGCCCGTAACAGGTTAATATAAGCAAAAGCTTGATTAGAAAAATAGGTATTAGTATAAAGTGATAAATAGTTAATATTATCTAAAACCAAATTAATTAGCTTTGTATAATATTGATTATTTTCTTCTGCAGAAATCTTTAAATCTTTAACCGCTTGTCGATGTATTTCTAATTGACTTAAAATGCTAAAAATGTCATTTATATTATTTTTAATTTCACTATCAAATTTATTATAATAAAGATTATTAAAATTTTTAAAAAAATAAATACTACTATTTGTTTTAACTTTTTGATTTACTACTTTTGAAAAAAACTGTTGATTGGGTTTATTTAAAAAAATATCCGAAAATGCTCTTTCTTCTTGTAATTCATGGGCTAATGTACTAGAATTAACCGCTAAAATAGAAAGTTGATTTAACGAATTCATTTCATTAACAATACTCCATTTTTCTACACTAATACTAATCGTAAGATAAATTAGCCCAAATATAGGAATAGATATCATTAATAATATTTTGTTGGTGATTTTAATATTTTTGAACATAATTTATGTAGCCACTAAATAGTTGGAGCTATTTTTATAAAACTAATGTAATTAATTTAATTGTAATTTTGCAAATATTTCATTCATTTATTAGACCAAGTTTATTATAACTGATTATCTGAAGTTACGCAAATAAAATAGAAACCAAGAAAATATAAGACTTTAGATTTTATAT
>JAGLFE010000370.1 GCA_023144675.1 Thiomargarita sp.
TTACTAAAAAATAAATTAGCCACCGCTAAAATGATGATGACAAAAGGATTTGAAATTAGCCTGATTGCCGAAATAACAGGGCTTTCTCTAAATAAAATTAAACAATTAAAAGATATATAGTATAACCACAAAAAATTTCTAAAATTCGCAAAAATAGAGGCATTAATATGAAGCATTGGTTCCAAATTTTTAGACTTATACTTTGGCGAGATATTTATCCAGCTCGTGATAGTGCAGGTTGGAAAGGTAGAATTACGTTTAATTTATTAGTTTCCTTATTACCCACTGGCGGTATTATCGTTATCTTATTGGCAAGCGCAATATTTGGGCTTTACTTGGTGATGGAAACTCAGCGAGTTACCCAACATCTAGCTGAAGTACGGGAATCGCCTTATATGGCTTTATTTGCTGAAGGATTTTTTGATGATGCAGGAGAAAATAAAGGCGGTGCACACCGTTTAAGCACTTGGCGACAAATGGAGTTGAAAGAATTAAAGCTATCAAGTAAAACCACTTTACCTAAAGAAACGCTATTATTTAATGGAGTATTTCCTTTTTCCCGAACATCGCTCAATATTCGTAGAGCGGATGGGCAACATTTTGAAGGCTGGAAAGGTTTGGCGTTAGCTTTTGAACGTGATAATGAAGACACTGAAAATATAAACGAGGGGTTTAATACTGACGTAGGACTTTTAAAAGAAATTGAAAAACATGCCCAAACAAAAGACTGGCAAATTCCAGCAAATAATAATATTGAAGGGATTATTGTTTCTAAGCAACTATTAAAAGAATTAGGCTACCAACAAGCTCCTGAATTTATATGGATGCATCTTCCTAGAAAAACCCGAGATATTCCAATTAAAGTCTTAGCGGTAACTGAAAAGTTGCCCTATCAAGTTTGGTATGTAATGTCTTTTGGGCAATGGGCAAGGTTAGATACTAATATTTACTATGATAACATAAAAGGTGGCTTTGATATATCTTATCCTAACGGACTCAATGATCGCAAAGCAGAAGAGCAATTAATCAAACAGAATCTATCTTTTGTTGAAAAAATTAAGGACATAACGCTTGGTAGTATGTTAGCCTTAGATATTCACTTGAAAGATTCCACTTCAACTACATGGCTAGATGTTATGGAATTTATTGCTACCAATTCCGAACAACAGCGACAAATAAGAGTACCTATTTCAAAAAGAAAAATAAGCTTAACCCAATATTATAATGGCACAATGTTTCACTTAAACCCTGTTGTATTAGGAGCTAAGGAAATATTGGAAGTATTACAAACATTTATGGACGATAAAATGATTAAAGTTCGCGGTGAATTAATGCAAGCACTACAAGTAGCATTCCAAGACCAGCGCAACCTAGAAAAAACTTACAGCATCTTTAGATTAGCTTTTTTATTACTTTTCATTATCATAACTTTCTTCTTTGCTGTGGTATTACATTCACGCCTAAATCGTATTGGTATTTTAAGAATATTAGGAGTTTCAAACGGGAAATTTATCGCAGTTTATTCCATATTGACATTTTTATTCGTAATATTCGCCTTTATAGCGGCATTGCTGTTATTTGCATTTACGGTTAATATGTCTTACTTACATATTTGGGGAGTAGCAGAATTATTCATCTTGGTTACTTTTTTTGCCACTGTTGGCATATTGCTACCAGTCATTTACTTTTTAAATACCATGTCGCCCGCAGAAATGGTAACTTATCGAATTTAAATTAATTAACCACAGGAAAAAACGTGAGTAATCATTGCATTTTTCGGCTAAAAGACATTACTAAAACCTTTCGTAACAATGAATATTTACGTTTTGTGGAGAAAGTGTCTATTCCACAAGCGCAATTTACTTTGATAACTGGCGATTCTGGAGTAGGAAAAAGCACTTTTATCAATCTACTCAGCTTAATTGACCAAGCCGATAATAATAATCCTGATTCAGAATTGCAATTTACGCCTGAATCATCCCAAAAAATAGATTATTTCCAGTTATACCGTAAAGATTCTCGTTTTTGGACTCGCTTATTTAATGAACAGTGTGCCAAAATTCGCCGCCAATATTTTGGTTTTCTACCGCAAATGGGATACTTACTTAACACCTTTTCCATCCAAGAAAATCTTTCCTTAGTTGCACTTCTCAGAGATGCTCCAAATAATATTGATACAACTAAAGAAATATTAGCTACAGTTGGCTTTGATAGAGAAGAGCTAGACAAAAAAATCAATTTTAGTACTGGACAGCTTTCGGGTGGACAAGCCCAACGTGTTGCCCTAGCCAGAGCAATTTTTCATTACCCCAAAGTGATTTTTGTTGATGAACCCACCACTTACCTAGACAAAACCCGCATGAAAACTGCAATGGAAGTATTGACAAATGCCGTATTTTCCAAACATTGCACCGTGGTTATTGTTACTCATGAATATGAACAATTAGTCAATTTATTATGCGAAGCGAAACCAGATTTGCTAATTAATAAACTAACTTTAGAACGGCAAGCAAAAGATAGCGATGTTCATTTAATTTATGAAAGCTATGAAGGGAAATAATTTATGTTAAGAAATGTCTTTAAAATCGTATTTTTAGGTTTAGTTTTCATGCTAAGTTGGAGCAAAAGCATAGCTAGTTTAATTGAACCTA
>JAGLFE010000371.1 GCA_023144675.1 Thiomargarita sp.
TTGGGGGGAGTGAGCAATTACAAATTTTTATTAAAACTGAAATTGAGTTGAATACTTTCTTAATAATTACTATATAATATATATGGAAATTAAATCTTAACTAAATTAATCTTATCAGTAATGCATACTATTAAAGCGACAATTATTAATCCTTTGCTAGGTAAAGAGATTCCTTTACCAACTTATTCAACCGATGGTTCGGCAGGTATTGATTTAAGAGCTTGTTTGACTGAAAAATTAATATTGCAACCGAATGAAACTAATATAATAAATAGTGGTATGGCGATTAACATTCATGATTCCAATGTTGCAGCGGTGTTATTGCCACGTTCTGGTTTAGGAATTAATCATGGTATTGTGTTGGCTAATTTAGTAGGTTTGATCGATTCTGATTATAGAAAAGAAGTAAAAATTGCTATTTGGAATCGTAGCAATAAAATTTTTACAATTAACCCTGGTGATCGCATTTGTCAAATGGTTTTTGTACCTATTATACAAGTTAATTTTAAATGGGTAGATAAACTAGAAGATAATCAACGAGGCGGTTTTGGTTCAACTGGATTATCTTAAATCCTTCAATTAAAGCAAATTTCGATGATAGATAAACCTTTAGTATTAATTATTGATGATAGCCAAGTTAATATCATATTGTTGCAAAGTATATTAGAACAACAAGGATTTCAGGTTAAATGCGCTAAAAACGGTGAAGAAGGATTAGCACTTACTAAACAATTTTTGCCTAATATTATTTTACTTGATATTGTGATGATAGGCTGGGACGGTTATGAAACTTGTCGCCGTATTAAACAGGAAAGTAAGTTAGCTAAAATTCCTATTTTGTTCCTATCCGCCTTGGATGATACCGAAAATAAAGTTCAAGCTTTCCAATCAGGAGCAGTTGATTATGTTAATAAACCTTTTCAAAAAGAGGAATTATTAGCTAGAGTACGTACTCATCTTGAACTAGCCTATTTACGGCAAAATTTAGAGTGCGAAGTGGTTAATCAAACCGAAAAAATCCAATTATTATTTGAAGCCCTGCAATTATCCTATGATAAATCTCAACAAGCTTCCATTTTGAAAACAGAATTTTTGCGTAATATTAGCCATGAATTTCGTACCCCGATGAATATTGTTTTGGGTATGACTGAAATGCTCATAGAAGATACGCAATTAACGGAAGAGCAATATGGTTATGCCAAAGCTTCTACGGTAGCTGGTAAGAAGTTAATGGATATTCTTACCAATATGTTAAATTTTTCCCAGCAATTTAAGGGTGAATTAAAACAAGTTGTTTCGGAATTTCGGATTGAAAACGTAATCAAAAAGGTATTAAAAAATGTTTCCTTTGATGTAGAAAAGAAAGGTTTAAAAATAACTACTTGTATTGAGCCAGAATTAGATGCTAATTTGCGTGGTAATAAAGAGGGCATTTTTAATGTACTTAATAAATTAACCGATAATGCGGTTAAATTTACTGAAAAAGGTGAAATTGTTATATCGGCACAACTGGTTGAAGCTATTGATGCTGAATGGTTACAAATTGAGGTGCAAGATAATGCTCAAAGTATTCCAGAGGAAAAACAAGCTCATTTATTCGATATCTTCTTCCAAATTGATGCTTCTTCAACTCGCGCTTATGAAGGTATGGGAATGGGACTTGCTGTTGCCAAAATGTTTACTGAAGGTATGGGTGGGCAAATTGGAGTAAAAAGCATTGAAAATAAAGGCAATATGTTTTGGTTTAAAATGCCTATGCAAGTATTAAAATAGCATTTTTATACATGAATACCTGCATAGAAACTATCAAAATAGATAATGGAATAGTTCCTTTTTTAAAATTTCATAATGAGCGTTTTAACAAAACTAGACAAATATTATTTAATACAGCTACTAAAATTAATTTAGCTTCTTATTTACAACCGCCAAAAATAGGAATTTATCGTTGTCGAGTAATTTATGCTGATAAAATAGAAAAAATTGAATATATTCCTTATCAAACCAAAAATTTTCAAACTTTTAAAATAGTAGAAACTAATGAAATTGATTATTCTTTTAAATATTTAAATCGTGATGCTATTAATAAATTAGTTGAATTAAAAGGTTTGGCTGATGATATTTTGATTATAAAACAGAATTTAATTACCGATACTTCGATTGCCAATGTTGCATTTTGGTTAAATAATCAATGGCTAACTCCTCTAAAACCTCTATTAGCTGGAACAACAAGGCGACGGTTATTACAAGCAAAAAAAATAACCACCGCTAATTTATCGTTAAATGATATAAAATTCGCTGAAAAAATGGCAATTATGAATGCCTTAATTGGTTTTTATGTGGTTGAAGGAAATTTACGGAAATAAAGGCTAAAAAAAATCCTAAAACACCCTCAAAAAAAGTATCAATCATTTTTAATATTTCTAAGCCTTTTGTAGTTAAAAAGTTGGTAGTGCTGAACCTGTTAGGTCTTTTGAGACCATCTTTATTCAGGACTACTAAAAAGCCTTAGCCTCATCATTCACCAAAATTAGATGTTCACCTTGCTGGGTCAAGAAAAAAACGCCCAATTCTTTTGCTAGGTTAATAAGCTTATTGGAGCTGGTCAAACTAGCAATAGCCCCTAAAAGTTTATAATCCTTATAAGTTGGAAACAGCAATCGAAAGTGAGGTATTTTAGTTCTAACCAATTTCTTAAAATCACCTTTGTCTGCTCTAGCTTTAACTTCGACAATTAATATTTGTTTACCATTAATTAAAATTACATCGTATTCATCACTTACATTACCAGTGCTGTACATCCAATTACGGTGTACATAATCAAAATCGATATTACCAACCTGCGGATTTTTACTCAAACTTCGATAAAAAAATTCTTCCGCAATTTCGCCACGTCCTTGACCTAAAGAGCCTACTTCAGAACTCGTTTTTTTCAACTGAGCATCCGTCTTCAATTGAGCAATAGCTAACTCTTTTAACTTGGCATCAGTTTTAGCAAGTTGGGCA
>JAGLFE010000372.1 GCA_023144675.1 Thiomargarita sp.
AATTTTTCCTTGGTATAGCGAAAACTCAATTTACGTAACACGTGCTGTGCCATTTCATTCGCTTCTTGGATTTGAATATTCAATAATTCCTTATGGATTGCGCTATCATCCGAGACGGGTAATTTTATTAATTGCCAACGTATTTCAGCCGCTTGTTCTAAATATTTCTGTTGTTCTGCCTGAATTTGGTTTTCTAGTTCCTCTTCTTGGCGCACATTTAAAATTACTTGCAAATTGTCATACCAAGTAATATCAAGCTGTAAACTTTTTTTATTTAATTCAATTAGTTTTTTTAGAATTTCTAAATTCTGAGTTTCTAAATCTAATTTTTGCTTTTGTAAATTCAAATGGTTATCGAATTCTATAATTCTTTTTTCTTGTAATATAACTTGTTCTTCTTCAATTGGTGGAGTTTTTTTAAGTTGCTCCAATTTTTCTTCTTGTTTAACAATGGATTTTTTTTGCCGCTCTAAATTAGATTCTATTCCCTGTGCTTCTAAAGTTGAATTTTTCACACTAACATCAGTGGTGTTTTTAGTCAAAGTAGCCGCTTCAAGCATCTGTTTCAACTTATCTATTTCTTCTTTAGCCGTTTTTAAACTACTAATTTTATTAGGTAATTCTTGTTCCCGAGCTAACAAAGTTTTCTCAAAGTTATCACTGGCAGTTTGAGCATTAACTAGCATTTCTTTGCGCTCTTTAATCCGACGTTGCTCAGGCAAATCTTTTAATTTTATATGCCAAGTAATTTTATTTACTTCCTGATTAACTGCAAATTTACTTTGTTGTTTTAATAAAG
Organism: Thiomargarita sp.; assembly: GCA_023144675.1. Taxonomy (GTDB): domain Bacteria; phylum Pseudomonadota; class Gammaproteobacteria; order Beggiatoales; family Beggiatoaceae; genus JAGLFE01. The sequence goes on from JAGLFE010000372.1 coordinate 800, forward strand.
AATAATTTTTCTCTTGTAAAAGGGTATTTCTTTCCTGCATAGCGGTTGCTTGCATAAATAAATCAATTTGCTGATTATGAGCAACTGTCAATTCTTCCCGCGGAAATTTGGTCAATTCTTTCAATTTTTCTTGTAATATATTTAAATAATCTTTTTGTTCGGCTAATTTAGCTTGAACCTCAACTCGTTTTAAACGCAAAATTTCTGTTTGTTCATTAGCAGATTTTCTTTGTGCAACTGCTTGATTTATCATTTCCTCACTGATTTCTTCAATGGTTTCTAAATTAGCCGTATCTTCTTGTAATTTTTGCTCTTCTGCTGGCAAACCCGCTTGTATTTCTTCTAATTCCAATTGCGTTGTTTCAAATGAAGTTTGTTGTTCCGCAAACCACTTTTCTTGGGTGGCAAACCATTCATCACTGGTATCAAAAACAACTTGGGCTGCTTCATCAATAGGTTCAACCTCATTGCCTTTTTCTGCATAGCTAAAAGGTAAAACTAAGCTAATAAATAAAATCGTTTTTAACAAAAATTTCATATAGGTTTCCTTATAAAAATTAACTTTCATTGTCTTGATTCTCAGATGCTAGTTCTTCTTCAATAATTTGTATGCCATGAATTGAAATAGGTATATAATATTCATCAATTTGCAATAAATAAATTGTATCATCCAAGTTGCAATGCTCCATTTGAGCTATAATTATTCCAGTAGTTTCATGGTGAGGATAAAAATTTCCCCAACTAGATTTACCACTTTTGGCTTTTATTTCAGGAGTTTCCCAAGTTAAACATTCGGTGATATTAATTGATTCATAAATTTGTTTTATATCAGTAATTTTCGCTATTTTTTTAGGTGTTTCCACAACTTCAGGCTCCAAAGTTTGCTGTTGATTTTCTTCTGGAGTTATATTATTATCAATCGTTTTAGATTCAGTTTGCTCATTAGTGGTTAAATTAGTTGAAATTTGCTCTTTTGCATCATCTTTTAGAACAATTTTATCAACAGTTTCTGCAACAATTGGACGCAATTCTTCATCAAATTCAGCTAAAATAGTGGAATTTGGATTAACTTTATAAATATTTTCCAAATACTTTTTGACTTTAGTATTTTGTCCCCGTTGCACTGCTCGTTTTGCCCATTTTGCATAGCGATTTTCTATTTCTTGTAAACCAGCTAAGGCTTTTACATTTTCAGGTTCTTGCGTTAAAACTTGTTGATAACAATCCAAGGCAGTTCCGCCTCGACCACTGGTTAAATTATTAGCTTTTAAATATTGATTACATTTTTGCAGTAATTGAGTAACATTTTCTGCATGAACAAAGGCAGATTGTATAAATATAAAAGATAAACTTAAATAAAAAAGATTTTTAAAAGCAGGCATTAATAAATAATCTCAATTGTTGATGTTTGTTTCAAATTTGGTAACTATCTACCAATTAAAGCTTTAAATGCGAAAAATTTTAACTTGATTGATGCTACATTTTATATGTATTTTTAACTTGGTAAATAGTTACCAAATTTTAATTATACATTAAATTTCAATTAATATTATTTCTCTCATAAGATTCTTTTTAATGAATTATTTTACTGATTCATATTATAATACTTTTGTCAATGCGTAAGTCCTAGGGGATTGGAAAAACAACTACAAAAATTAAATCGGAGTCGGAGAAGGTAAATTAATAATGAGAATAATATGTGAATCTTGCGGTGAAACTTATAAAGATGACAATATCGTCGAATGTAAATTTTGCCAGGGTAATTATTGTTGGCGTTGTCATACATCCCATGTTAATAGATGTCATCAACAACCTGAAAAAGATAGCAATAAAAGTAAACAAAATGCACCAAACACACTCTCTCCCAAAAGGCGAGAGACTTAATTTTCATTCCCTGGAGCATTTCTTAAACACTTCCCTCCTAGCAGGGGGGATTGAG
>JAGLFE010000373.1 GCA_023144675.1 Thiomargarita sp.
AAAATTTATAACATTTGTACAACCGCCAGCATTTTCAAATTGTATCCAACCTTCATCAAGTTGTTTTTGGATTTTTCTAGTTGCGTCAAAATACTTTATAATTGCTAATAAAAAATATTGATCATTAAGACTATTTTCTAAAATAATTGAAACAGGTTGATTAAAAAATCGAATAGCCTCATCAATATCAAAGTAATTATTTTGATTATTATTTATTGCAACAAAATATTTAGGTTCTGTACCTTCTTGTATAATTCTATTATAATTATTTTCAATTTCATTTTGTTCATCAAAATCAAGTTTTTGCCAATATTCTGTATCCTTAATAATGGACCATTCAACAAATAATTCGTATCGTTGCTTATAAGTCAAAATTTGAATCAAATAATTTAAACTTTTAAAATCATTACTATTGAATAATTCTTCTTTAATTTCAATGATCATGACGTTGTTTATCTAATTGGGCAGTTCTTATGGCGCTTGTTTCATCTAAGGTTTCACTAAATATATTTTTTGGCCAATAAATATTACCAGCTTCATCCCTTGGTTTACCCAACTCATCAACGTTTATCCTAACTAAATTACTTTCCTTTTTATCTTCATCAAAATCTACATAATAAATAGCTAACCATTCTTTATTTAGTTTACCTTCTGCCACTAAACGTCTTAGTCTTAAAATAAAATTTTGGGAATGCGTTTCAATCAAATAGTGTTTATTCTTATCTTGTAAAGATTCTGTAAAAATCTGAGCTAAATTACCATGTGCCGCTGGATGTAAATGTAATTCTGGTTCTTCAACTATAATTAAAGTTTCCTGGTTTGCTGGAATAAGGGATTGTACTACTAGAGGTAACGCATGAATCACACCAGAACCAACTTCCTTTAGGTTTATTTTCAAAGGATATTTTTCTAATTCAATTTGATAAGGAGGACCATATCCTGCTTCAATTTTAAGACTCCAACCTTTGAAATTTTTCTTATAAAAATCGGATACCTTTGTAATTATTTTTTTAGTAGTAGTAAGTTCATCTTTAATCAAGATTCGATATACATTTTCTCCTTTAATACCTACAACATCGTAAATATCATTAACTTTAGGTTTTTCAAAATATCGTTCTAAACCTGTTCTATATGAGGAAATATAATTTGTATTTAAAGATAAGTTTTCTATTTTCTTTGATGTTGCTAAAAATCCGGTAAAGGTTTCTTCTGACGTATCAATTTCAGTATTATTTAATTTCCAAGAAAAAATTTCCAAGTTATTATCTGATGGATTTGAGCCAATAGCTATTTCAAATTTCTCAGTTTCATCTTCTAAACCAATTTCAAGTATTCCAGCATAATTCCTACCATAAACTAAATCTTCAAAGGCTTCACCATGCACTATACCTTCATGTTTTAATAAAAAAGGCTCTTGAAATTTTCCTGATAATGAATTTTCAATTAGAGTAGGTAGTTTTAAAATAGAACTCTTTCCAGAATTATTTTTACCTATTAAGATAGTTATAGGTTTTAATTCTAATGTTTGCCAACCTTTGAATAGCTTGTAATTCTTAAACTTAATTTTATTAATCATGACAGATATTTTAGGACAAAATAGTTCTTATAAAGTAAATAAAAATAGTATAACCATAGTTACTAATGCTCAAATTTTTGTTAGACTTTATTTATATTAAATTTGAGCAATAATAGTTGATATAACTATTGGGTTTGCTTTAAATGAGC
>JAGLFE010000374.1 GCA_023144675.1 Thiomargarita sp.
TATTAAATATGGAACTTTCTGCTCTTACCGCTGTTTCGCCCATTGATGGACGTTATCATGCTAAAACAGAAGTATTACAAGCTATTTTTAGTGAATTTGGTTTAATTCATTATCGTTTATTAGTCGAAGTTCGTTGGTTAGAATTTTTATCCAAGCAGGCAGAAATTAAAGAAGTTCCTATATTTAGTCAAGCCGCACAGGAGTTTTTAAAGCAATTAGTTGCGGATTTTTCTTTAGAAGATGCTGAACGAGTAAAAGCGATTGAAGCTAAAACCAATCACGATGTTAAAGCAATTGAGTATTTTATTAAAGAAAAAATAGCCGCTTATCCAGAATTAAATGCGGTGAGCGAGTTTATTCATTTTAGTTGCACTTCGGAAGATATTAGTAATTTGGCTTATGCTTTGATGATTAGTAAAGCTCGGACTAATATTTTACAGCCTAAAATGGAAAATTTATTAGTGAATTTGAAAACATTGGCACAGCAATATGCAACTATTCCGATGTTATCTCGTACCCATGGACAACCCGCTTCGCCAACCACTTTAGGTAAAGAAATTGCTAATACCGCCTATCGTTTACATCGCCAATTTGAACAGATTATGCAAGTTAGTATTATGGCTAAGTTTAATGGAGCGGTGGGTAATTATAATGCCCATTTAGTCGCTTATCCTGATTTAAATTGGGAAAATATGGCACAGCAATTTATTACGCAACTAGAAATAGTTTGGAATCCTTATACCACTCAAATTGAACCGCATGATTATATTGCTGAATTATTTCATGCCATGATGCGTTTTAATACTATTTTGATTGATTTTTGTCGTGATATTTGGAGTTATATTTCATTGGGATATTTTACTCAGAAAACTGTGGCGGGAGAAATTGGTTCATCGACAATGCCACACAAAGTTAATCCGATTGATTTTGAAAATGCTGAAGGTAATTTGGGTTTGGCTAATGCCTTATTTGAACATTTGGCTACGAAATTGCCTATTTCTCGTTGGCAACGGGATTTAAGTGATTCGACTGTATTGCGTAATTTAGGTGTGGGAATTGCACATAGTTTAATTGCTTATGATTCTTGTTTGAAGGGAATAAGTAAGTTGGAAGTTAATCAAGTTGCCATTAATGCTGATATTGAAGATGCTTGGGAAATTTTGGCGGAACCAATTCAAACGGTTATGCGTCGTTACGGGATAGAACAAGCTTATGAAAAATTGAAAGCGGTAACGCGGGGGCAAACTATTACTAAAGAGGCTTTACATCAGTTAATTAATGATTTAGATATTCCAGCAACGGAAAAAGTTAGATTGTTAAATTTAACGCCTAATACTTATATTGGGACTGCTGACTCGCAGGTAAATTCTTTGGCTAAATATTTAGCTTATTAGCTTTTTTATTTTAAGGAGTAATTAAATATGAAACGTTTATTTTTATTGATTTTATTATTTATTTCAACCCCGATTTTAGCGAAAGATCGGATTGCACTGGTGATTGGAAATGCCAATTATTCTTCAAACGGTTGGTCGAGTTTAAATAACACCTTGAATGATGCCAATGATATGGCGAAAGTTTTGCGAGAGTTGGATTTTGAAGTTGTTTTTTTATTGAACGGTACTAAAAAGCAAATGTTGTTAAAAATGACTGAGTTTGTAGATAAATTGCCGAATAAAAAAGTTGGATTATTTTATTATTCAGGGCATGGTGTGCAAATTGATGGAGATAATTATTTGATTCCGTTGGATACTAATGTTAATACCATTGCCGATGTACAGTTTGAAACGGTTAATATGATGCGGATATTATATAATATTCGAGATGCAAGTGATGGTTTGAATATTATTATTTTAGATTCTTGTCGAAATAATCCGTTTAAAGGTATGTTTGCTGCTAAAGGTAAAGTTGCTAAGGCAGGTTTGGCGGAAACGGGCAGTATTTCGGGTTCGATTATTGCTTATGCAGCGCAGCCAGGTTATCCAGCTTATGAAAGTAGAGGTCGAAATAGTTTTTTTACTAAGCATTTGTTGAG
>JAGLFE010000375.1 GCA_023144675.1 Thiomargarita sp.
TTGTTCAGGACTACCAAATATTTAACTACAATTATTTAATCCTTAATTCGCATTATTAAACACCGTTTATAGCTATAAATGTGCAATATTAACCAATTATTCAAATAACCTTCACGTAAGTTATGCCAAATTTTGTCCATTTACATCTCCATTCTGAATATTCCCTAATTGATAGTATTATTCGTATAAAACCCTTGTTAAAAACAGTTCATGCTAGCGATATGCCAGCCTGTGCGATTACTGATTTTAGCAATTTATTTGGCTTGGTAAAATTTTATCGAGCGGCGCAATCTCAGGGCGTTAAACCTATTATTGGCGTTGATGTTCAAATTGAACGGGAAAATACGGATTCCCCCTCGCAACTGATTTTATTATGTCAAAATGATATTGGTTATCGTAATTTAACCCGCTTAATTTCACGTTCCTATACTGAAGGGCAAAAAAATGATATACCTTATGTACATTTTACATGGTTAAAAAATGCAACAGCAGGTTTAATTGCCTTATCTGGTGGACAAAAAGGTGATATTGGGCAAGCTTTACTCGCTGGACGCACTGATGTTGCACAACAATATCTACAAGATTGGCAAGCTTTATTTCCGCAACGTTTCTATCTTGAATTGCAACGGGTGGGAAAATCACAAGAAGAGGAATATATTCATGCCTCAATTGAATTAGCTTTGGAAACCAATACACCAGTGGTGGCAACTAATGATGTTTGTTTTTTGCACAGTGATGATTTTGCAGCGCATGAAATACGAGTTTGTATTCACGATGGAGATATTTTAGCTGATCAAAATCGCCAACATCATTATACTAAACAACAATATTTGCGTACTTCAGAGGAAATGGCAGAATTATTTGCTGATATACCAGAAGCAATTGAAAATACCTGGCTAATTGCTGAACGTTGCAATTTGGAACTAACTTTTGGGAAAAACTTCTTGCCCGATTTTCCGATTCCAAAAGGACAAACTATTGAAGAATATTTCCGCAATCAAGCTCAGATTGGTTTGGAACAACGATTAGCTAGTTTATTTAATACCGATAGCGAAGATTTTACCAAACAGCGTATTCCCTATGATGAACGTTTGAATATTGAATTAGGTGTAATTCTTCAGATGGGTTTTCCTGGCTACTTCTTAATTGTTGCCGATTTTATTCAATGGGCGAAAGAAAATGATATTCCAGTAGGTCCAGGAAGAGGTTCTGGTGCTGGTTCATTAGTTGCTTATGCTCTTAAAATCACTGACATAGATCCACTGCGTTATGAATTGCTATTTGAACGATTTTTAAATCCCGAACGGGTATCAATGCCAGATTTTGATATTGATTTTTGCATGGAAGGACGAGATGATGTAATTGCCTATGTTGCGGAACATTATGGACGTGAGCGAGTTTCCCAAATTATTACCTATGGAACTATGGCGGCTAAGGCGGTAATTCGTGATGTGGGACGAGTATTAGCCCATCCCCATGGTTTTGTTGATAGAATTGCCAAACTGATTCCTTTTGAGATTGGAATTACTTTAGACAAGGCGTTGGAAAAAGAAGAAATTTTGCGCCAACGTTATCAGGAAGAGGAAGATGTTCGAGCTTTGATAGATATGGCACGCCAGCTAGAAGGAATTACTCGTAATCCAGGTAAACATGCTGGTGGGGTAGTAATTGCCCCCACTAAATTAACCGATTTTGCTCCGCTTTACTGTGAACAAGGCGGTGCAGATTTAATGACCCAATTTGATAAGGGTGATGTGGAAACGGTGGGTTTAGTTAAATTTGATTTCTTAGGTTTACGAACTTTAACTGTTATAAAATGGGCTTTACAAACTATTAATCATTCGGCGGATAATCCGATTGATATTAATAAAATTCCCTTAAATGACCCTGAAACCTATGCTTTGCTAAAAAGAGGACAAACAACTGCTATATTCCAATTAGAATCAAGCGGTTTGAAAAAATTAATTCGTCGCTTACGTCCCGATTGTTTCGAAGATATTGTTGCTTTAGTCGCTTTATATCGTCCTGGACCTTTGCAATCTGGTATGGTGGACGATTTTGTGGAACGTAAGCAAGGACGGGCTAAAGTCGAATATCCACATCCTGATTTAGTAACTATTTTGAAGCCAACTTATGGAGTTATCGTTTATCAGGAACAGGTGATGCAAATTGCTCAAGTTTTGGCTAATTATACGCTAGGTGGTGCTGATTTGTTGCGCCGAGCTATGGGTAAGAAAAAGCCAGAAGAAATGGCAAAACAAAAGTCAATATTTGTTCAAGGAGCTATTGATCGCAACGTAGATAAACATATTGCCACTAGCATTTTCGATTTGATGGAAAAATTTGCTGCTTATGGATTTAATAAAAGTCATTCCGCCGCTTATGCGCTAATTTCCTATCAAACCGCTTGGTTAAAAACTCATTATCCTGCCGCTTTTATGGCGGCTGTGTTATCAGCGGATATGGATAATACCGATAAAGTACCACCTTTGATTGAAGATTGTTTGACAATAAAGTTAAAGGTTTTGCCACCAGATGTTAATATTTCTCATTATAAATTCACGGTTGCTGAGGACAATAATCAAGCTATTCGCTATGGTTTAGGAGCGATTAAAGGGGCGGGTGAAGCGGCAATTGAAAATATTATCACCGAACGTAGCGAAAATGGAGTTTTTAAAGATTTATTTGATTTTTGTTGCCGAATTGACTTACGTAAAGCTAGTCGCCGAGTTTTAGAACCGTTAATTAAAACTGGGGCTTTAGATAATTTAGGCAGTAATCGGGCGACTTTATTTAATTCTTTAGAAGCGGCGATTAAATTTGCCGAACAGCATTCATTAAACACCGCTGCGGGACAAAATGATATTTTTGGTAATAAACAGGAAAATGGTAACAAATTGCCTTTTGTAAAAGAATTGCCAGAATGGAATCAATCAGAACGTTTAAATTACGAGAAACAAACTTTGGGATTTTATTTAAGTGGACATCCAATTACAGTTTATTTACCCGAACTTGCTCAATTAAATTGTAACAAAATTAGCGATTTAAGAAGCAGTGAAGTTAAAAAAAATGTACGTATTGCTGGTTGGGTTATGGATTTACGCTTTAATAATAAACGTGGCAATATGGCATTTATGAGCTTAAATGATAGTTCTGGTCAAATGGAAGTGAAAGTTTTTTCAGAAATATATATCGCCTCTCGCCCACTTTTAATAAAAGACACTTTACTTATCATAGAAGGAAAAATAAGTTTGGATAAATATAATAATGAATATACTATGACAGCAGAGCAAATTTCAAGCTTAGAAACTGCTCGAGAGCAAAAAGCTACACGGTTAGAACTTAATATATCGGCTCAACAAACCCAACTTGATAGTTTTGCTCCCCAATTTACTGATATTCTCAAGCCTCATTTACAAGGAACTTGTTTAGTAATAATTCACTATCAACGCCAAGATGCACAAGTCGAGTTGTTACTAAGCAATGATTGGCTAGTTAAACCAACGGCTGAATTGATAAAGGTATTAAAAGATTTACTAGGTGAAAATAAGGTAAAAGTGATTTATTGAAAATTGACAAAAATATATTAATATGAATCAGTAAAATAATCTAATGAGAATTAAGAGTTAAAAATGTAAAATATTTATTAATCTTTAACACTATTTAAGAAAAATCATGAGCAAAATTACAAATAAGTTAAAGCAAACATCCTTGTCAATATTAGCGACCAGTATTTTGACTGCTGGGATTATTATAACCATACCAAACATATCTCAAGCTGATTTAAAGGTAACTGGAGATTTTCGTTTCCGTTTAGAAAGTGATTGGGATTCAAAAAAAAGTGATGGTATTACCGAACGTGAAGACCGAACTCGGGCTCGTATTCGGGCTCGTCTCAATATAAATTATGACCACGAAAATTGGGCATTTTTTGGAGCTCGTTTGCGGAGTGGTTCTGATGATAGTCATCAATCCCCTCATTTGACCATATTAGATTTTAATGAAAACGATACTGGAGATGCTGACTTTAATTTCGCAAAATGGTTTTTTAAGCTAAAAAAAGACAATACTTGGATGTGGGTTGGTAGAAATAGTTTGCCTTTTTGGAAGCAGAATGAACTATTTTGGAGTGATAATGTTATGCCCGCTGGAATGGCTGTTGGATTGAATTTTGGTTCTGGTACTTCAGTAGCGGTAAACGCTGGTTATTTCAGCCTACCTGTGGGCATGAAAGAATTTTCTGGTAATTTAGGATTGGGGCAAATTGTTGTTTCTACTAAAACTGCTGGAGCTACTTTAACAGGTGCTGCTGGCTGGCTTACTTTTGATGGTAATTCAGATGATGAAGATGCGGTAACACTTTTAAATGGAAATGGGTTGCGAGATTATTCTATTTGGATAGCAAGTTTGCAAGCTAAATTTAAAGTGGGTAGTTTGCCATTGAAAATAGGAGTCGATTTTATACACAATGATGAAGATTATGATAATAAGTTTGATAGCTTTGCTTATGCAAATCGTGATGAAACTGACGGTTATGTTGGTTCAATTCATCTTGGTAATTTAAAAGTTCCAGGTGATTGGCTGTTGAGCTACTACTATGCGCATATTGAAACTTTGGCTGTTAATGCCTCTTATGCACAAGATGATTGGGTACGATGGGGTTCTCCGACTGAATCACGTCTTAGTAATATGGAAGGACATGAAATCCGTGTAGGTTATCAATTCACAAAACAATTTAATACTGTGGCACGTTTATACATTGTCGAAGCCATTACCAATGAAGAAGATGGTAATCGTTTTCGTTTAGATTTCAACTATAAATTCTAGGAATGCGAATTAAGAGTTAAAAATATTGGGTAGTCCTAAATAAATTAGTGATTAGGCTAAAATGTAGGTTAGGTTACGATTTGCTAACCCGACCTACATAAAGTAGTAATTTAATCTGTACTTTTGGTTCGTAAACGAATATTTAATTCGCGCAATTGATCTTGACTAACTGGAGAAGGTGCAGAAGTTAATAAACAACTCGCAGTTTGAGTTTTAGGGAAAGCAATGACATCCCGAATTGACTTTGCGCCTGCCATTAACATCACTAAACGGTCTAAACCAAAAGCAATCCCACCATGGGGTGGACAACCGTATTTTAACGCTTCCAGCAAGAATCCAAACTTTTCTTGAGCTTCTTCTTTGCCAATACCTAAAACTTCAAAAACAGCGGATTGCATTTCAGGGCGATGAATACGAATCGAACCGCCACCAATTTCAGAACCGTTCAATACCATATCATAAGCACGCGATAAACAATGCGCCGAGTTCGCTGTTAAATCTTCAATGCCTGTTTTGGGAGCAGTGAAAGGATGATGTAACGCTGAAAAACGTTTTTCAGTTTCATCCCATTCAAACATCGGATAATCAATCACCCAAAGTATTTTCCAACCTGGTTCAATTAACTTTAAATCTTCGCCAATTTTTAAACGCAATGCTCCTAAAGCTTCATTAACAATTTTAGTTTTATCAGCCCCAAAGAAAATAATGCTACCATTTGCCGCTTTAGTTCGTTCTAAAATGCCAGTAATTGCTTCATCAGGTAAAAATTTGAGAATCGGTGATTGTAAACCATCACGCCCAGCTTCAATATCATTGACTTTAATATAAGCCAAGCCTTTTGCTCCATAAATGTTGACGAAATCGGTATAATCATCAATTTGTTTACGCGATAATGATTTACCGCCTTTGGGAACGTGTAAAGCTGCAACTCGGCTATGTTTATCATTGGCGGGCTTGGAAAACACTTTGAATTTAACACTGGTCATCAAATCGCCAACTTCAATTAATTCTAATGGGATGCGTAAATCTGGTTTATCAGAGCCATAACGGTTCATGGCTTCGTGATAAGTCATGGTCAAGAAAGGTTGAGAAAATTCTATATCCAACACTTGCTTAAATAGTTTTATTATCATTGATTCCATTAAATCTTTTATCATGGTTTCATCAATGAAAGACATTTCAATATCTAATTGGGTAAATTCTGGTTGCCGGTCTGCCCGTAAGTCCTCATCCCGAAAACAACGCACAATCTGATAATAGCGTTCCATACCTGACATCATCAATAATTGTTTGAATAATTGCGGTGATTGTGGCAAGGCAAAAAAATGTCCAGCATGAGTGCGACTAGGAACAAGGTAATCACGCGCTCCTTCTGGCGTTGCTTTAGTCAACATTGGAGTTTCAATATCCAAAAAGCCTTGCGCATTTAAATATTCACGTAACGCTGTGGTAATTTTTGCCCGTAATTTCAAGCGTTCCAACATTTGTGGACGACGTAAATCTATATAACGATGGCGTAACCGAATTTCCTCACTTAAATTAGTTTCATCTAATTGGAAAGGTGGCGTTTCCGAAGTATTAAGTACTTCAATTTGTTGGCACAGTACTTCAATTTTACCTGTGGCTAAATCTAAGTTTTCGGTATCATCAGGGCGAGGACGAATTATGCCCTGCACCCGCAACACATATTCACTACGAACTTGTTCCGCAATAGAAAAACTGGTTTTATCTTCAGGATCAAAAACAATTTGAGCTAATCCTTCGCGATCACGCAAATCAATAAAAATAACTCCACCATGATCTCTACGGCGATGTACCCAACCACATAAATTGACTGTTTCACCTATCAAAGATTCGTTTAAATCTCCACAATAGTGGCTACGCATAAATATTATTCCTTTCAGCTTTAAATTTTTGTTAATAATTGAAAATAAAAAAGTCCCCTATCATATTAATTCTAAATTTCAGATAGGAGACTTCAAATTTTGACCATTTTTATGTTTTATCTATTTCCTACATAATAGGCAATAATAGCAAGAAAGTCAAGCAAATTTTAAAGCTTAAAACATTATTTTAATTCAAAATGAAACCGCTTTACTTTTTAGCCGTATTTTCTGCTTTTTTAGTACTTTCTTTAGTACTGCTTTTTTTGGTGTCAGATTTTTTAGCATTTTTTTCAGGCTTAGTATTTTTTTCCTTATTAGTTGTCTCTTTTTCAGGTTTTTTCTTATTTTTGAAATCTGTTTCATACCAACCTGAGCCTTTGAGCTGAAAACTAGAGGCTGAAATAAGCTTTTTTAAGCTATCTTTTTTACAAACAGGGCAAGTTTTTAACAACGCATCATTCATTTTTTGTAAAACTTCTAATTCATGACCACACTCTTTACAAGAATATTCATAAATAGGCATAATTTTTTCCTCTTAAAAATAGTTAAAAACATAATATAAGAAGAAATTATTATAATTCAAGAGTTGTTGAAATTTAATCTAAATAATATTTGGTAAAAATATTCCTAAGTAATTGATTTTACTAATTCATAATTAGTAAGTTACATAAAACTGGCTATTTAAAAAACTATACAAACCATTGAAAAATAAAGACCATATTTAATTATAGCAACTAAAAATCATTTTAATTTGCATTTATAGAAAATAATATTTATACTGAATACTGTAGATTAAATTTAGTTATTTTTTTAATTTTTTATTGAACATAAACTATAAGGATATTAGAATGGGTGTTTTAGTCGGACGTGAAGCTCCTAATTTTACTGCAGCGGCAGTGCTAGGAAGTGGAGAAATTGTAGATCGATACAGTTTAGTTGAAAATATTGATGGTAAATATGCGGTTATTTTCTTTTACCCTTTAGATTTCACCTTTGTTTGTCCAAGCGAATTGATTGCTTTTGACAAACGTTTAGCTGAATTTAAAAAACGCAATGTGGAAGTAATTGGTATTTCAGTTGATTCACATTTCACTCATAATGCTTGGCGCAATACTCCAATCAACCAAGGCGGTATTGGTGCAGTTGGTTATACCTTAGTGGCTGACTTAAATCACGCAATTTGCAAAGCTTATGATGTTGAAGTTCCAAATGGAAATGTTGCTTTTCGGGGTTCATTTTTAATTGATAAAGAGGGCATGGTACGTCATCAAGTGGTTAATGATTTGCCATTAGGACGTAATGTAGATGAAATGATTCGGATGGTGGATGCCCTACAATTCAATGAAGAAAATGGTGAAGTTTGTCCAGCAGGTTGGAATAAAGGCGATGCTGGTATGAAAGATACTCCAAATGGTGTTGCTGAATATCTTGCAAAACATGCTTCTGATTTATAACTACTTAGAAAAATAATTCAATTATTTTAAAATTCCCCATCCTTAAATAAAAAAAATAATGGTGGGGAAGTTGACCTTATCAAAAAATATAATTACTATTTTTGTAATCAAGCTAACAAAAACCTCTTTCCTATAATTTTATTACTTAGAAATTAGATAATTTTTATATTTTATCGTATTCAAATAAACCCTGAAAAATAAGCTAATCCTGAATAATATTTTTCTTACAGAACCATGAGTTTTCATAAATTAAATAGTATTACTTATGCAAAACCACCAAAAATAAATTAGTATGGAATTAGCAGTTATTACCAAACTTGTTGAATTGACATAAATTGAAGTACAAAAAATGTTAAATTAATAAAATTAAAATATATTAAAATTTATAAATTAGGAAACACTTAAAGTCATGTCAGCTAATCAAATGTTTTGTTATCAATGTGAGCAAACAGGTCGTAAAGGTACTACTTGTACTGATATTGGCGTATGCGGTAAAAATGCAGAAACGGCTGCTTTACAAGATTTAACTATTTATTTGGCTAAAGGTATAGCGAACTATTTATACCGAGCTAGAAAACTGAAGACAACGAGTTTTGAATTAGATAAAATACTTGTAGAATCTTTATTTTACACAGTTACCAATGTAAATTTTGATACTGATTTTTTAGTGAAAAATATAGCAATTCTGAAGAAAAAACGTCAATTAGCTCGTGATTTATACGAATCAGCCTGCAAGCAATCAAATGTAATAGCAGAAAATTTAACGGGTGCAGCTATCTTTGAACCCGCTGAGGATTTAGAAACTTTAGTCAATCAAGCAGCAAGCATTTCGATTAAGAATAAAATTGATACTTTGGGTGAAGATGTTGCAGGCTTGCATGAGTTACTAACTTATGGGCTGAAAGGTACTGCTTCATACGCACATCATGCCTTAGCATTTGGTTATGAAAGTGAAACTTTTTTTGCTTTTTTAGAGCAAGCATTAGATTATTTAACTACAGAAAGTAGTGATACAGCGTACTTACTTGAACTTAGTTTAAAATGTGGGGAACTCAATTTAACTATTATGGAGTTGTTGGATAAAGCCCATAATGATAAATTAGGACATCCAGAACCTACTCAAGTACGCATAACGCCGATTAAAGGGCATTGTATCTTAGTTTCGGGACATGATTTGCACGATTTGAATTCTTTATTGCAAGCTACCGAAGGAAAAGGTATTAATATTTATACGCATGGAGAAATGTTACCTGCACATGGTTATCCAAAATTGAAGCAATATAAACATTTAGTTGGAAATTATGGTGGAGCTTGGCAAAATCAGGAAAAAGAATTTAAAGCATTTCCAGGCAGTATTTTGATGACGACTAATTGTTTACAGAAACCAAATGAATCTTATAAACAACGCATATTTACCACTGGTTTAGTAGGCTGGTCAGGAGTGCAACATTTGCCTAATGGAGACTGGCAATCAGTTATTGATGCTGCTTTGGAAGTCCCTGGCTTTGAAGAAGATGATGTTGAAAAAAATATTACCGTTGGTTTCGGTCATCATGCAGTGTTAGGACTGGCAGATAAAATAATTTCAGCAGTAAAATCAGGTGCTATTAGACATTTTTTTGTAGTGGGTGGCTGCGATGGTGCTAAAACAGGTCGCAATTATTATACTGAACTAGCTCAATCTATTCCTAATGATTGCGTAATCTTAACTTTGGGTTGCGGTAAATATCGTTTTAATAAAAAGGAATTTGGTGATATTGCTGGTATTCCAAGACTATTAGATTTGGGGCAATGTAATGACACTTATTCAGCTATTAAAATTGCATCTGCATTAGCCACCGCATTTAAAACAGAAATTAATCAATTGCCTTTGTCTTTAATGATTTCTTGGTATGAGCAAAAAGCGGTTGCAGTACTTTTAACTTTATTGCATTTAGGTATCAAAAACATCCATCTTGGACCTACTTTACCTAATTTCATTACTCCTAATGTGTTAAATATATTAGTTGAAAAATTTGCTATCAAGGCAAACACAACCGCCAAACAAGATATAGAATTAGCATTATCCTGACAATGAGTAAGTATTGACCCCAACAATAAATTTTTATAGGAATTATTTTATATAAGGTGAATAAAGTATTTTTCTTGCAATTTTTTTACTAACTGAAGTTATAAGCAAAATATCTTTAACTTCAACGATATTGGAGCATAAAAATGTACCATATTTTAAAAATCAAACTAATTATATTACTCATTGCTATTACTATTTTCTCTGTCATTTTTATTAGTTGGGGAATTGACGATATTGAAGGTTTACTATCGCATCCCGCCCGCGCTAGTTTATTACTATTAATAGCATTTCAGTTTCTTATTCTCGAATTTATTCCTTGGGGTTGGATAGTTAGTCGTTTGCCGACTTTGCCCCAAGAAGATAATATGTTAATTGCCTTTATCGGTACAATGGGAGTGTTATTATTTTTAATGATTTCTCCTTTTTCTGATCGCCAAAATTGGATGCAATTAATTGGAGGAGATACATTGCGTTATATTGGCTTATTTTTATTTACTATTGGCGGTTTTTTCGCAACTTGGGCTTCTATTCATTTGTATAAACAACTCAGTATTAAATATTTTAATAACCAAAATGATTACCAACTGATTACCTGTGGACCGTTTAAATATGTGCGTCATCCCCGTGATTTTGGAAGTATTTTAATGCTTTTAGGTATTCCATTAGTCTTTCTATCTAGTTTGGGACTTGTGATTGCAG
Source organism: Thiomargarita sp. (assembly GCA_023144675.1). Lineage (GTDB taxonomy): Bacteria > Pseudomonadota > Gammaproteobacteria > Beggiatoales > Beggiatoaceae > JAGLFE01. The sequence continues at coordinate 10,938 of JAGLFE010000375.1, forward strand.
TTTTTTCAATTATAGGGTTAGTTGAACGCATTAGTCGAGAAGAACTATTATTAAAACAACATTTTGAAGATGAATGGGTAGAATATATGCAAAAAACCAGTTGTTTGATGCCTTGGCTTTAGAAACATTTTGATTAAAGAACAACCGTATTAAAACGTAAAACGCTGAGTAAAAAATTTAAATCATGGATAAGCAACCCCTAATTTTTATAGTAATTACTTTTATTTTTATCACGTTTTTCTTTCTATTTCGTAATAAATCAGAAACGAAAATTTATGATAATTACCAAAAGCTTTTAAGAAGATGTTTTAATGATAAAGCTCAAGTCGAGCGTCTTATCAATTATGAGTTAAAAAGAAATCCAAATTTATCAAGAGAAAAAGCCGCAAAAGACGCTTTAGAATCTCTTATAAGAGATAATAATTAAAAAATAAATTTTGGGTGGGGGGGTTAGATTCGTATAAATAAGTCCCAAATTCGCCTAAAATTCAAAATTTAGCAAAAACTAGCATTCAAATTAAGATATTTTCATGTTGCAAAATAATTTCCGTCATATCAATTGGCAAAATAATCAATTATATTTATTAGATCAACGTAAATTACCACAAGAACAAATTACACTTACATTTACCCAAGCTTCTGAAGTGGCTAAAGCTATTCAGGATATGGTGGTTAGAGGTGCGCCAGCGATTGGTATAACTGCTGCTTATGGCGTAGTGTTAGCGGCGAATAATGCCTATAAAAATACGGCAAATAATTGGAAAACCGTAATTAAAACCGACTTGCAGATATTAGCTCAAGCTCGACCGACCGCAGTTAATCTGATTTGGGCTTTAGACAGAATGAAAGCCCGTTTTTCGGAGATTCAAAGTAATCCAGAACCAATTTTACTGGCAGAAGCTAAAGCAATTCACCAAGAAGATATTGAAGCCAACTATAAAATGGGAGATTTAGGAGCTAATTTATTGCCAGAAAATTGCCGAGTTTTAACCCATTGTAATGCAGGGGCATTGGCTACAGGTGGTTATGGGACAGCTTTAGGAGTTATTAGAAGTGCCTATGCAACTAATAAAATTAAACAAGTTTATGCTGATGAAACCCGTCCTTGGTTACAGGGCGCACGTTTGACCGCTTGGGAATTGTTGCAGGATAATATTCCAGTTACTTTATTAGCTGATGGTGCGGCGGCTTATTTGATGCAACAGAAAAAAGTTGATTGGATAATTGTTGGTTCTGATCGAATTACGGCTAATGGCGACGTGGCTAATAAAATTGGTACTTATAGTTTGGCGGTATTGGCACGCCAGCATGGAATTAAATTTATGGTGGCAGCTCCTACTTCCACTATAGATATGAATCTAAAATCGGGCGAACAAATTATCATCGAAGAACGTTCGGCTAATGAAGTGCTAACCATTGCTGGAAAAACTATTGCTCCCAAACAAGCCCAAGCATGGAATCCCTCATTCGATGTAACACCAGCTCATTTAGTCGATGCAATTGTAACTGAAAAAGGCATCGTTGAACAACCTAATTTAGAACGAATAGAACAGTTATTTTATCAACTTACCTAATTTTATATTAAAATCATTATAAATAATTTGTTCGATTGCGCTTTATTAATCAAATTCACAATTGTTATTAATTATTCTGCTATAAAATTTATAACAACCTTTTCCAATAAAATATTTAACATCAAATATAATGAAAGGAATTATTTTAGCTGGCGGTTCAGGAACTCGCTTGTATCCTGTTACCCAAACAGTTTCCAAACAATTACTGCCTATTTATGATAAACCAATGGTTTATTACCCTTTGACTACCTTGATGTTAGCAAATATTAAAGATATTTTGCTAATTTCAACCCCCCAAGATACACCACGTTTCGAGCAACTATTAGGCAATGGACATCAATGGGGAATAAATATTCAATATGCCGTACAAGCTCATCCAGAAGGTCTTGCCCAAGCTTTTATAATTGGAGAAAGCTTTATTAAAAATTCGAGTTGTGCTTTAGTTTTAGGCGACAACATTTTTTATGGGCATGGATTTCAAGGACAAGTGCAACAAGCGGCTAAATTAGAAGATGGAGCCATTGTATTTGCTTATTTGGTTAATGACCCAGAACGCTATGGTGTAGTTGAATTTGACAAAATGGGCAAAGCTATTAACCTGGCGGAAAAACCTAAAAAACCCAAATCCCGTTATGCTGTTACTGGCTTATATTTTTATGACCAACAAGTGGTTGAAATTGCAAAACAAATCAAACCTTCCGCACGAGGGGAATTAGAAATCACAGACGTTAATAAAGTTTATTTACAAGCTAATTCGCTATCAGTACAAAAAATGGGTAGAGGTATGGCTTGGTTAGATACAGGAACCCACGAAGCATTATTGGAAGCCTCTGCTTTTGTAGAAACGATTGAGAAAAGACAAGGATTAAAAATTGCCTGCCCAGAAGAAATTGCTTGGCGGAAAGCTTATATTAGTGATGAAGAATTAGCAAAATTAGCTGACCAATTTAACAATAATTATGGTCAATATCTTAAATCTATTTTAACTCAAGCAATATAAATGGAAATTATTAGAACTGAAATACCTGAAGTATTAATCATTAAACCGAAGGTATTTGGCGACTCACGTGGATTTTTCTTAGAAACTTTTCAAGCGAAACGTTATGCGGAAGCGGGAATGAAACCCTTTGTTCAGGACAATCATTCTCACTCGGTTCAAGGAGTATTACGTGGATTACATTTTCAAACACAATATCCACAAGGAAAATTGGTTTATGTAACTCAAGGAATTGTATTTGATGTTGCAGTAGATATTCGTAAAAATTCACCTTCATTTGGGAAATCAGTGAGCATCATGCTTTCAGCCGAAGAACATCAACAATTTTATGTGCCACCAGGTTTTGCACATGGTTTTTGCGTTGTTTCTGCTACTGCTGATTTTCATTATAAATGCACGGATTATTATCATCCAGAAGATGAAGGTTGCATTCGTTGGGATGATCCAGATATAGCAATAAAATGGCCTACTAACAAGCCTATTTTATCAGCTAAAGACGCTGAAGCACCTTATTTAAACAAATTGGATTTTTCGCAACAGTAAATTTAAGTTTTAGAAATGGGGAATTAAATAACTTCCTAAAGTTTTAACTCTTAATTGGCATTAGATTTGCTTATAATGAGGATAACAAATAAGAATTAAAATAAGTGTAATAAAATCAATAAGTTAAAATTGCACAAAATAATTTAAATTTTTAATTTACAATAAATTCAATAACTTACATTTTTAACTATTAATTAACATCAGCAATTGTATGTTATAATTTAATAAGCATTAATAAAATTAATTTTACCATCAGTTCAAATAAATATTTACTATGAACTTAACTAACTTTCTAAAATACAATTAAATTATGAATACCGATAGTAAAAGTAGTAATACAGTTTGGCATCATGCAACTGTAACCCGCCAACGTAGAGCAGAACTTAATAAGCATCATAGCACCTTATTATGGTTTACGGGATTATCTGGTGCTGGAAAATCGACTTTAGCCCATGCTTTAGAAGAAAGACTATATCAAATGAATTATAGTACTTTTGTACTTGACGGAGATAATGTACGTCATGGTTTATGTAAAGATTTAGGTTTTTCTAATGAAGATAGGATAGAAAATATTCGTCGAATTAGTGAGGTCGCAAGATTATTTGTAGAAGCTGGTGTTATTGTGTTAACTGCTTTTATTTCACCATTTCGTGCTGACAGAGATAAAGCTAGAGATTTAGTCGGTAAAGATTTTATCGAAGTATATTGTGATTGTCCGATAACAGTTTGTGAAGAACGTGATGTTAAAGGTTTATATCGTCGTGCTAGACAGGGAGAAATTAAAGAGTTTACAGGTATCTCTTCCCCTTATGAAGCTCCACTTAATCCAGAACTTTCAATTAATACTGTGGCTAACAGCATAGATGAATGTGTTGATGAAATATTAAAATATTTATTAGAACGTGGAGTTTATAAACTGTAATTACTTATTTCCATAAACCTCTATTTTAATAATAGTTGCTAAAAATTATAAAATAATCTATACTAAATATATATTAATTAATTTTTTTTTAGGATTTTATGTTATGAAAATTTCAAAATTATTTATAATAAGTAGCTTTGTAAGTTTAGTCTTCATTACAGGCATCACAATGGCAACTTCTTTCCAAACGGAAGATGCTGTTGCGGTAAATATATTGTATAAACCAGTTATTGAAGATATGTCATTACGCAGAAGAGAAGCTGGTTTCGTTAGTGAAAATAGTAGTAATGTGAATCGTGGTGTAGCTCGGGGCGTGGCTAGAGGAGTTGCTCGTGGTGTAGCTAGAGGAATTGATAATCAAGAAGCAAAAATAACACCATTGCCTAAAATTATAGCTCCATTAACTCCTGAACATACAGGAATAACAATATCTACGCAACCTAAATTGTATTGGTATTTATCCGAAGCCTGGGATGGTAATATTAGTTTTACTTTTAATAAAGTTGGTGCAGTTGAGCCTATTATAGAACAAAATATCATAGCAACAGATACAAACATACATCAAGCTGGAATACACTATTTAGACCTAGAAAATTACAATATTTCTCTTGAGATAGACCAGGAATATGAATGGTTTATAGTAATTGTCGTTGATACGCAACAACGTTCAAGCGATTGGTTAGCAAGTAGTACTATTCGCTATATTGAATCATCACCAACTTTACTAAATCAACTTACCCAAACATCTAAAAATGAATGGTATAAAATTTATGCCAAAAATGGTATTTGGTACGATGCAATTCAAAACCTTTCGCAACAAATTGCTAAACAACCAAAAAATATTAAATTGCGTCAACATCGAGCTTCTTTAATAAATCAAGTTGGTATGCCTAAAGTAGCTTATTATGATGAGCAATAAATAAGAAATTACCAATATTCCTACCAATTTAAAATCAACTGTCTTAATTCCTCACTGCAACTTTTACGAGTGAGGATTTATAAATTATGCCTATACGTTCTAATAATATATTTAGTTCAATTTCTCATCAATACTATTTAACTCCAGAATTGAATCAAAGAATTAATCTTATTCGACATTTGATTCAAAACAGCGAACAATTATTACTGATTTTAGCTGAAGCAGGTTCTGGAAAAACAGCTTTATTAAATCAATTAAAACAAATCGCTGAAGATAAAGAAGAACATTGGTGGTTATATACATTAAAAAGTTCCCCCGCATTATCAGAAGAATCACTACTTTCTGTTATTCTGACCGCATTTAATGTGCGTCAAGATGGCAAATCTACCGAAGTATTAAAAACCAGTTTACGCAACCACATTGCCGCTACCCGTTATAATGGACAATTACCCATTTTATTTGTTGATAATGCCCATAAACTACCGCTTTCTAGCTTAAAAACCATTGTAAATTTAGCCATGGACGGCGAACCATTGACTCGAATGCGAGTAATATTATTTTGCGAACCACAAATAACCAGTATTCTAGCAACTCCCGAATTTGAAATCGTGCAACAGAATATGACGCACACTTTAGATATTCCCGCTTTTTCAGATAGTCAAGTACGTGATTATTTACAATTTTGCTTGCAAGATACGAAATACCAACATAGCCATCCATTTACTACTGAGGCGATTAAAAAGATTTATACTGAATCGGCTGGCATTCCAGCAGAAATCAATTTATATGCTGGACAAGTTTTGCAACAATTTAGTGAACAACGATATAGACATGATTATTCCCATTCTTTACCATATAAAAAATTATTATGGGGAATACCAATTTTACTAGCAATTATTGGAATTAGTCTATTTTTTTATTTCCAATATCCAAATATATTTCAGGATAATATATTGGAAGAATTTGGTATAAATCAACCTGATTACTCAAATTATAAACCTATAGAATCTCCGCAAATAGAAGAAAAATTTATCAACTCAGATTTTATAATTCCTGATTTACCCAATTATGTTGAAGAAAAATCAAATACAAGCTTGATAGGGGAACTTGAATTATCTGCTGAATTAAATATTCCCCAAGCTAAAATTAAAACCAATTTGTGGTTATTGCAACAAAGCCCAACAAGTTATACTTTACAAATTCTTGGTGTTCATAAGCAGACAACATTGAACCAATTTATTGAAGAAAATCAATTAACTCAAGTGGCAATATTTAAAACCATTTATCATGGTAAAGATTGGTATGTATTGGTGCATGGTGTTTATCCAACTCGGGCTTTGGCAGAAACTGCTTTGAATGAATTACCAACTATATTGCAGAAAAATACGCCTTGGATTCGTTCTTTAGGAGGCATCCAAAAATTAATTTCCCCATGAACTTGATAAAACAGTTAAATTTATATGATGGTTTAGCTTTATTGGCTGGAATGCTGTTGCCTTTCGCTTACGCTCCCTATTCTATTTTCCCGCTGGCAATTTTATCTTTAATATTACTCTTTTTTCTGTGGCAAAATGTCTCAGTAAAACGAGCTATTTGGCGGGGATTATTATACGGCATCGGTTCTTTTGGCATTGGCATTTCTTGGGTTTATATTAGCTTCTACCAATTTGGTAATTTACCGTTAATTGTTAGTTTGCTGTTGACCATGGCTTTTATTTTGGTAATGTCCTTATATCCAGCTTTATTGGGTGGATTTTTTTCCCACTTTTTTCCCAAACAAAATGCGATAAATTTATTACTTATTTTACCTGCTATTTGGACAATAACTGAATGGTTGCGCGGTTGGTTATTTACTGGTTTTCCTTGGCTAAGTTTAGGCTATAGCCAAATTGATGCGCCTTTAGGTGGTTTTGCCCCTATTTTGGGAATATATGGAGTTAGTTGGTTTATTGCTTTAACCGCAACATTATTACTGTTTTTATGGCTTAAAAGGCAATTTATTTGGCAAATTTTATTAGCCATCACTTTCATTTGGGGAACTGGCTGGTTATTTCTTGATATATCATGGACAAATAAAATTGATAAACCATTAAAAGTAGCTCTAATTCAAGGTAATATTCCCCAAGAGTTTAAATGGCTTTCCAACTACCAAATCCCCAGTATGCACCGTTATTTAGAAATGAGTCAAAAACATCGGGATGCAGATATTATTATATGGCCAGAAACCGCTATTCCATTGCTATACCATGAAGTAAAATTATATTTTCCCGATTTTATAGAACAATTGGTATTGGAAGCCCAATATGATACTGATTTTCTAATTGGCATTCCTGTTATGCTAGAAGAAAAGGACTATTTTAACGGTATAATGAGTGTTGGCAACCAGCCTGGATTTTATTATAAACAATATTTAGTACCTTTTGGCGAATATATACCATTTCAAAATTTATTCGGCAGTTTATTGCAACTTTTCGACATTCCCTTATCCTCCTTTTCAACTGGAGAAGCACAGCAATTAGCCTTAAAAAGTGCTGGAGAAACAGTTGGAACCTCAATTTGCTATGAAGATGCTTTTGGGGAATTAATTCGCCGTAGTTTGCCTGAAGCCACTTTATTAGTTAATATTAGCAATGATGCTTGGTTTGGTAATTCAATTGCACCCCATCAACACTTGGAAATTGCACGGATGCGGGCTTTAGAAAGCGGTCGTTATTTATTACGGGCAACTAATACTGGCATTTCAGCGGTGATTAATCCACAAGGTAAAATAGTTAAAAAAATTCCCCAATTTAAAACCACAAGCTTGCGGGCAACAATTTACCCTTATCAAGGTGTAACACCTTATATATATTTAGGTAATCAATTTATTATTGGCTTATTATTTACTTTGATAACAATAATTACTATCAAAAATAAATATTACCAACCAACATTACCCACTAATTAGCCGCATATCGGATAATAATTTTTTTACTGAGGATAGATGTCGTTTACTAATTTCCAAAGATTTATCCACATGATTTAACTGTAGATAACTACGTTTATTGGCAAAATCTTTTTTCAATCCCTCAATATCGACAACGGCAACTAAGGTACTACGATGGATACGTAAAAATTGTCCCGAAAATTCTTGTTCTAAACTTTTTAAAGTATCAGAAATCAAAGCTTCTCCTTGTTGAGAAATCACCCGCACATACTTCTCAAAAGCCTCAAAATAATAAATTTGTTTAACCGCAATTAAATGCAATTCATTGCCTTGATAATAGCTAATATGAGTACGCGCTTGCGGAGATTGTGGTGAAGCAGTTATATTAGTACGTTTTAACGCTTGTTCTAACCGCTCTTTGCGAATTGGTTTAAGCAAATAATCAACTGCTTGTTGTTCAAACGCCTCCACCGCATGATCGCTATAAGCGGTAGTAAAAATAATTGCGGGGGCAGAATCCAATCGCTTTAACTGATGACTAACTTCAATACCATCCATTCCTGGCATTCGGATATCAAGTAATACAATATCTGGCTCATAAATACGAATGTTTTCCAAAGCTTCTTTACCATTAGCCGCCTCGGCAACCACTTCCCCCAAGCCTAATTCCTCAATTAAACTCTGTAAACGCATTCTTGCTAACGGCTCGTCATCGACAATTAATATTTTCATAATATAAAAAAATTTCTATTGTTGCCACAGTTCTTCATTTATTTGTGAAATAATATAGATTATATTTTATGAGTTTGCATATTTGCCAAACTTAATTAACTTTACGCGAATAAATTAAAACTTATACGCAAGTTGAGTTACATAAATACTTGAATTTTACTAGTTTCAATATTAATACTTAATTATGAATTTAATTTTAAATCCAAATTATTTTATAATTTAAACCCCCTTAATTAGCTAAAATTACTATAAAATATAATGCAAAAAATACTTGAAAAAGCGGTTGATATTCGTTTAATTATTTTTGATGTTGATGGCGTATTAACTGATGGCAGTCTTTATTTGGGAAATAATGGTGAGGAATATAAAGCATTTTACGCTCGTGATGGTTTAGGAATGAAAATGTTACAATCAACAGGCGTTATTATTGGTATTATTACTGCCAAAAATTCATCCATTGTCTCACATCGTATGCAAGAATTAGGAATAAAATATGTTTTTCAAGGACAGAAAGATAAATTACCAGCTTTTATACAATTATCTAAGCAATTACAATTAAAACCCAATCAAATTGCTTATATGGGTGATGATATTAATGATTTGCCAGTTATGTTGCGTGTAGGTTTATCCGTTGCTTGTGGAAATGCTCATTCTGTAGTTGCTAAACAAGCAGATTGGCAAACGGAAGCATACGGTGGACGAGGAGCAGCAAGAGAAGTTTGTGATTTAATTATGCAGGCACAGGGTACTTTAGCAGCGCAAATCAAGAGTTTATACGGGGTTGAAATTTAATATGAAGAGATATGATACCTATAATACAACACTATAAAAAAATAATATCACTATATCCGCATCCATCAGGATATAGTTGTACTTGGCAACCAGTAAGTGCAAAATTTAAGATGTTGTTCTATTTAGGAAAGATGTTTATTCTATTATCTCACAAGTTGGGATTTTCTCTTTCATTTTATCCGC
>JAGLFE010000376.1 GCA_023144675.1 Thiomargarita sp.
TATTTCTTGGTAGATAGTTACAAATCATTTTACAATCCAAATTCAATTAATCATAAATAGCAGTTACTCGCCAATACCAATCATCTTGCCTTGTCATGTGAACATGAATTGGATTCTGTCCCAACTTGCCCAACCTAATTACAAACCGAGTTAAATATATAGAATCAAAGAAGGCAAATGAAAATTGCTCCAAAATCGAACCGCGTTTTTTCTGTAAAGTCCTAAAAATAGATTCAGTGGTTATAATTACATCAGTTGTAGTATTACCTAATACTTTAGCACCTTCACGCATCACATCAATTACTAAATTACCTTTTTCATTCCCAATAGTATTATTAATTTGCCACTCCAAATTTTCTTTATGTACCTTCTTTATTGACTTAATATCAATTAACTCCTCAAAAGCGACTTTGTCATTATTTGTAATGGCAGAACTAAGCTGATAAATATGGTAAAATGGCCATATTACGTAAGCTGTAACGGCTAATAATATTAGCATACATAAAAATTTCATTTAAATTCTCCAAAAATAAGATTGCAATAGAGTAGAAAAATTTCTACCCTAGTTTAAAAATAATTTAATTAGAAGATTGAACTTTACGCTCATTTAAATCTTGTAAAGGACGATCATTGCCAGAATAAAGCGAATGGTATTGCGATAACTGCTCAGTTGAAATAGAAACCGCCTGTTTTAAAACCACCCATCTCACTCCTTCAGTGCAAGGTGGAGTAGTTAAAGAACCTGCGAAAGTATAATAATTCTTATCCGCTGGAAGTAACTGGTTAAGGTCTATTTTAAGCTCATGTTGCTGTGGTTCACCAGCGGTAGTTGGCATAACTTTCCACAAAGTTTCGATTAAACTATTAGCTGCTACCTTGGCTTCTAAATATATCGCAACCACTGCTAATTCCTTATCAGAATTTTGATGCACTAAATGTATCACCATATCTGCCCGTTTACCATCAATTGCACCTTCACTTGGAGCATGTGAATGAAATTGTAATAAGCTGTAAATATCATCACCGATTTTGAGCGTACCAGCTTCATTACCATTGATTTTAATCGTATGCCCGTTATTTTGGATATTTAAGCCAATTTCTTTATAATCAAATTCAAGTACTGGTAAATCAGCTTTTTCTGCATCAGCACTAATAATATCAATCGGCGACTGCAATTTACCAGCGGCACAAGTTGCATATTCCTCAGCAAGATGTCCCCAATGATTAGCGGCATTATCTTCATAACCCCAATGCGTAGGATGGCTATGCGTATTATGACTTTCGCCAGCAAAACAAAATCCTGTTTGTAGTCCTAATGTAACTGTTACTGCCAAAGCTAATTTTTTGTAAATCATATTATTATTGCTATTGCTCAATAAGTTTTAATTAGAAGAAAGAATTTGCCGACCATTCAAAGGTTGTAATGGACGCACGTTGCTTGGATAAATAGCACAATATTGCGCTAATTGGTTGGCGGAAAGGCTGATAGCCTGCTTCATCACTAACCATTTTACACCTTCAGTACAAGGTGGAGTAGTTAAAGAACCATCAAAGCTGTAATAATTTTTATCTTCTGGCAATAATTGATTCAAATCTATTTCTACATTGTCAGATTCAGCTTGTTTCAGTGCTTGCCACAGTGTGTTAATAAATGGATTATCTTCTGTAGCCACTTTTAATAAGAGTGCAACTACAGCTAATTGTCCTTGAATATTCTGATGCACTAAATGTATCACCATATCGGCAGTTTTACCAGCAATGGCTTCTTCACTGGGAGTATGGAAGTGAAATTGTACTAATTGGTAATTATTACTTCCAACTTTTAAATACCCAGCCTTTTCAGCATCGATATGGAGAGTATGCTTATTTTCTTGAGTTATCAATTGAGTTGGTTGATAATTAAATTCCAAGATAGGCAAATCAGTTGTTACCGCATCAACTATATCAATCGGAGACTGCGATTTTCCCTGACCGCATAAAGCATAATTATCTGATAAACAGTCCCAATGTTTTGGTGCAACCTCGTCTTGATAGCCCCAAGCTTTTTCAGGTACTACAGATAGTGAAAATAATTCAGTGAAGGATTTTAATAGTTGTGCCATCTAATTTCTCCAATTCAGTTATAAGTTCGAACTTCAACAAATCTTAACTTTATAATATTTAAAGGTAGGTAGTTACGATTGTTTAGCATCGGTAATTTTCTCATTATTAGTTATAATAATAATTTTTTTGCTTTTTGTCAAGAGGAATAAGCAATTACTAAGCTCCTGAATGGTGCTATAAAATTTTTCAATCCTTAATTAGCATATATTGCCATAATTTATAGAGTCTTTGCTGAGTAATTACTAATTTATTATTAATGGTGTGCGGAGTGTTGGTTACAACCAATTTCCGATTAACAAAAAAGGTGCCCAATAAGAAGGATGCCAATAATGATCTTGTTTGATTAATATTTTTTGCGCATTTTGCAAAGCTTTGGCTTTGGATAAACCAGGAGTTTGGAATAATTGACGATAAAATTCGGTCATCGTCATAGAAGTAGCTTCATCATCAACGAACCATAAAGTGGCGATTGCACTTCTAGCTCCAGCTTTAATTGCAATTCCAGCCAATCCCAAAGCCGCTTTATCATCACCAACCGCTGTTTTACAAGCACTTAACGTCAATAATTCTAAGGGATTTTTTCTAAACTTACCTAAACCAATCACATTTTGTAATTCATCCATTGTCATTTTACTATCATAAGTCAGCAAATAAGTTTTTTCTGGGTCGGAATCAAATTCACCGTGGGTAGCTAAATGAATCACTGAATATTCATGAGTTTTTAATTGGTTGCGAAATACGTCAATAGAATATTCCTGATTTAAAATACGCTTAGTATGTGCGATTCCAGAGCTTAAAGCTTTAATATTTTCCAATTCTTTTTTTACGCTGGGTAAAGGCGGATATTCCTGTACACCTTCTGATAAGCCAATTAATAATATTTTACTATTTTGCCAAATAATTGGTTGCGGATTAATTAAACTTAGTCCTGGAGATAATGCCAGCGCATACTTTTCAACCAAAAATTGTTTACCATCATAAAATGTTGAAAATGGTATCATTCGCAGTTTCCCATCAGGCACAACAACCATAGTATCTACTTGATTAGCTTCCAATACCTTTTCAATCGGGCGTATTATCCAATCATATAACTGGCTGGCTTCCTCTAAAAATAAATTATTAGGTCGTGTTTGCAAACCAAGACGTAATCCCCAAACTGTTTCATTTACTTCCTCATTATCAACTGGTATAATAAATTGCTCGAAAACCCCTTGTATTCCAACTAATACTATTAATCTATCTGCTAAAGGAAGTGGATATAAAATCGCAGTTTTAGCACTAATATCCTCTAATTGAATTGCCTGTTCTTGTAAAGCCAATACGCAATCATCTTGAAAATAATTTTTTAATTCTTCTACTTTAACTAATTCCGCAACTTCTAAAGCCTCTTGGATTAAACTTTGTTGGCTATCTTTATCTTGAGTTACATAAGCTTGTTGCAATAATAAATCAGCTAATCCATAATGCACTGGTTTAATACGCTCATCAAAAGTTCCAGGTAGGCGACGATAACCAATATCCATCAATTCTTGAATTGGCTTTAAGGTATTTGAAGCTAAACGGTAAGCATTAATTGCTGCCTCAATCTGTTGTTGGGCTTGAAAAATACGTCCTTGTTGCCAATACCAACGATAAAGACTATGTGGATAATAGCCTTGTTTAGCAAAAAATATAGATTTTCTAGTAAATATTAGAGCTTCAGAATATTGTTGTTCCGCTTCATATAATGTTCCCAAATACCCATAAGCTAACGATAAAGTATAATTATCTTGCAACTGTTTGGCTATTTTAATTGCTTCACTCAGCGAGTTGTAAGTTTTAGCAAGAATACGTTTTTTATCCGCTATTGGTAATCCTGGTTCATCCAATAAAGTTTGCAAAAAGATTTCATCTTGCTCATTTTCAGCTTTGGGAAATATTTCTTTAGCAACTATTTGTTGATGAATAATAAGCTTATTTTCTTGCAATAAATCCATTGCTTGATTACTAACCGAAATTAAAAAATTAGCTTTATCGTAAGATGGTGGCAACAGTGCAATTCGTTCCCAAGTTTCATCTAAAATGGGTATAATTTCTAGCAATGAATTATTATCTATGCTGGCATTCAAACGATTAATAGTAGCCTTAGTCGCCAATATTTGATTATCTATTTGCACCGCCAATTCTATACATTCTTCAAATGCCGCCATTGCTTCAGGATATTGTTTAAAAGTCGCTAGAATAATTCCTTGCGTATTTAGCACTGTTGCTAGAATAAGTGAATCTTTAGTTTCCCTAGCATCTATTATGCTGTCATTAGCAAGTAATAAAGCCTCTTTTTCATCACCGATAGATAACCAAATATCGCTTAATTGACTTAAAATTAACGCATTTCGAGCAATATCCTGTGTTTTTTCCGCCAATGGCAAAATAATTTGTATAATTTTAAAAACTGTACGATATTTCCCTAATGCTTGATAAGCACTGGTCAAGCGTAATAAAATATCAATTTGTTTATAAGGGTCTTCTTTATCTAAGGAAACTTGCGCTTTTTCCCATAGAACAATAGCTTCTTGAAAATTACCATTTTGAAAAGCAGTGTCGCCTTGTTCAATCAATGGTGTATTATAATTTGCAACCGCATTTGTTAAAAAAATAAAATATGTTATAACTAGAAATATTGGAAATATAATTGACTTTTTCATGTTGTCTCGAAGATATTTTGATTAATAAAAATTTAAAAAATTAAAAAATTAATTATAGCAAAATAAGGATAATTTGATTACAATAAAAATCGTAGGTTTGATTAAGCCGTGTGATCAATTAAATAATTAATTATCTGAGAAATAAAATACTAAAACTTTACTGAACTATAGTAACATTTCTATATTTTTGTACGTAATTAATTGGTTTAACTAGATTATTAAATACTGAATTTTTAATTGGAATTAATCATATTCAAAAACTAACAAAAGGAAAAATAATGAAAATATTAAATTTACAAGTTGACGAATCAATATATAATGAGCTATTGGAAATATTAAAAAATTTACCAGAAAGTAAAGTTAAAATATTAAAGCAGGATGCTACAAACAAATTTAACTTTGAACAGGCTATGAATTATACCTTAGAAAAAAATAAACAATTATATGAACGTTTGTCTTGATGCGGTTATTAACATTAGAGCAAATTTTAATATTGCATCAGCGAATTATTGAGCAATCTGGTGGTTCTATGGGTATTCGTGATCAATCTATGCTAGAATCAGCAGTAGCACAGCCTTATATGAGTTATGGTGGACATGATTTGTATCCAACATTAATAGAGAAAGTAGCTGCATTAGGTTTTTCATTAATCAAAAATCATCCTTTTGTTGATGGTAATAAGCGTATTGGACACGCAGCAATTGAGGTAACTTTATTAATGAATGGTTATGAAATACAAGCAGATATTGATGTCCAAGAATCTGTAATATTAGCCGTTGCTGCTAGTAAAATAGGCAGGGAATCTTTTTTAGAATGGTTACGAGTTCATGTTAAACAACGATAATATTCACAAATTTAATAAATAATAATCCTGACTATACCTAAATCCTGCATAATCTTGTTCAAAAAAGGAGAAACCTATGTTGAATCTACAATTAGATGTCCAACCACAGACTGCCAAACGCTTGCAGAAAATCTTAGCTTATATTCCAAATCAGGAAAGTTTTGTACAAGACATGATTGCTTTTCAAATATCGGAATTAAGAAAGGCAATATTAGCTATTCGGCTTGATTTACAAAAATATGAGAGCATTTATCAACTGGAAACAACACAATTTTATGTGCAATTTCAACAAGGAACGCTTGATGATACCAAAGATTTTATATTATGGGCAGGATTATATGAAATGTTACAAAGTAATACTATAAAGCTTCAAGAATTAACATGATTGAAAAATATTTTTTGCAAATAGAAAGTCTTATCCAAGAATTTGTAGATATTGATTCCTATTCTATTAACAAAAAAGTTTATAATTACAAACAAGGATTTATCAGTGGTTCAATTTTATTCAAAAATGGTGATAAATTAGAATTTGTTGAGGTTAAAGATAGTGGTATTAAGGCTAAACTAAAATATAGATACCAATATATGAATGAAAATGGAAAATTAATATTCCGTTATGATAATGCTCCACACCATAAACACATAAAAACCTTTCCGCATCACAAACATATTGGTGAAAAAGTAGAAGCTTGCGAAGAACCCATATTGTCAAATATATTACTTGAAATAGGTCAAGAAATCAAACAATCCTGACTATCCCTAAATCCTGCATAATCATGTTCAAAAACTAA
>JAGLFE010000377.1 GCA_023144675.1 Thiomargarita sp.
AAATTTATTTACTGTAAATTTAAATAAGGAATAGTCACGAAATTTTATTTGGATTTTATTTCATGATTATTCCTTATTTATTTTTTTCTTGCTACATTTTACTAAATGTGTTCAACCAAATTGAAGTGTTCTCAGAGTGTATGTAGAGAGCATATTTGGAACTACCTACATTAAGTAAGCTTCCCTCCTAGCAGGGGGGATTGAGGGGGGTAGAAATGAGGTACTTTCTCACCTCCCCTTCCTACAGTAGGTGGGGGAATTTTGTTAGCTCATTGAGTGGGTAGGTAGTTACGAATATCTTATCTAATTTGTTTTCATAACCATAATAAGGAATTACTGTATATAAAAATGATAAAAAAGAAAGTTAGCTCAGCAATGGGCATAATATGTTTTGGAATAATGCTAGTTTATGGATTATTCCCTATTATAACGATGGCAGTAGCCAATAAAATTGTTATAGTTACTGCTGATTCGGAGCATTTACAAGCCCTCAAACATGGTTTTGTAACTGCAATGGGACTTCAATTTAATGCCACTACCACTACTAAATCTTATTCACTTGATAGTGGCTATATAATTGAATTCGAATCTGATACAAGCAAAATAGATAGCACCTTGAAGAGAACAGATGTGATTGCAGTTGTATGTAGTATATCCACAGTTTGCATACATGCTTCTTTGGATAAAAATGCACCAAATGACGTTCTCGTCGTTGCAACATTGGCTACTTCTAGTGAATTAAAACAGGTAAGTAATCTTTTGCGGTTAGCACCTAACAATGAATTACAAGCAAAGCTAATCTATGATGAGCTTTCTCAGGATCTAGGTTCGGAACAACGGTTTGCTATCGTTTATGAACCTGATGCTTATGCGATGGATTTCTATAATATGTTTTTATCTCAGTATTTCATAGATGTTGTCTTTGAATATCCAAAACCCATCTTTGCAGCATCTATACCTTTTCATAGTTTTTTATTTAATGTGAGTGAAGAGCATAAAAGTATCAATGCGGATATTGCATTAAAAACCTTGCGACAACTGCAAGTAGATGCAGTACTTTATTTTGGTTATAACGATGGATTTGCAACATTAACCGATCCAGAATTGGGAGGTGATCCTACTATAGCTAAACGTTGGTATGCTATTGACGGTGTTACTATGCCAAAAGGATTTGCTAACTTAAAAGTGTATAATTTATATATACCTAATAGCCAAGAAGATATTTCTCAGAATTATTACGGTTATGATACTGGAAAATTTTTGAATAAGGTAAATTATTATTATGGTTATGATGCTGGAAAATTTTTGGATAAAGTAATTGCTAATTATCAGCCACAAAATACAAATAATCGCGAAGAATTTCTACAAGTTGCTAGAGAAACAGTTCTTTCGGAAAAGGATAGCTTAACCGGGGAAAAAAGTTTTGCTATGGCAGATAGCATCGGTCGTTTTATTACAAAAACATTTGATGATCAGGGTAATTTCGAGATTAATGATGTAACTGTTCGTGGAGCATTTGAATGAAAAAAATTATACTGACTAAATATTTGCTAATGGTATTGGTATTGTGTACTACTAGTGTTAGTGCGTTACCACCAAAAGCTCCTCACTTGCAAGAAATACAGTTTGAAGGTTTACTAGGAACTGCTAAGTGGGATAGTAATTTCTCTCAAGTAGATGGGTATCGCTTGATATATGCAAATTATCCTAGTCTTACTAATATTAATGTTATCGAATTGGGAACTGCAACTAATTACCAACAACTTTTACAAAATGGTGATGCTCTTTATGTGGCAGTCCAAGCGTATAATGTAGATGGTAATAGTGAAATATCTAATATTGAACATTTTAAACTAGACAGGAAAATTGTTGTTTTGTTGCCAATTACTAATGCTGGAGGAACATCAGGTTTGGATTTAAGTATTAAAACCGGGATTGAAGAAGCTTTAGCGGACGGTTTATGGACAGATAATGCAAACAGGGTAAGATGGGAGATAATCGATGTTGTTAGTGGGATTGAGAACTTTGGTAGTCAGACTGAACAATTGAAAACACTATATTATGGCGATGAATTGTTATCAAAAATTTCTACAAAAGATATAAGAGGATATGTAAATGATCCAAATGTATTGGCAGTTGTTACTTCTTCAACTGCAGCTTCTTTAGCTCTTACTTCAGAACAAATTGATAATGAACCGTTAATTATTGCTGGAACAGCAACTTCTAGTGTCCTGGAATTAAATAAAAATCTAATGATGATGCCTGCTTCTAACAAACTTCAAGCCGATAAAATTCATCAAAAACTTTCTAATGATAGCAGGACCAAAAAACGTTTATTAAAATATATGATTGTGGTAGATATTGATTTGAAAACAATTGTTTATAGTTTTGATTTATACCTGTCTTTGTTACAAAAAGCTTTTCATGAAGAAATTTCCATTCAACAACAAGCCAGTATAACTAGTGATACTTCAAAACCATTTGCTCAATTGGTTGGTACATTGCTGTTTGACGGAACTGAAAAGCAAGCTGAGTTGATAAGTAATACTATTGATGTATTAGAGCCAGATGTTGTTTTCCACATAGGGCTTGCAAAACTCTTTAAAATGCTTTATGACAAGCGTCCAGATATAGCATGGTTTGGTCCTGAAAATGTTTATAATTACAAGGACTATCAAGATGGTGATGTTACAATACTTGTTTTAGAAGGTGAAGAGGATATAAACGAAGTATCTTATAAGAATCATGGTTATGATATTGTTGGATTTTTGGCTAAAGTGTTAGGAAAATTGAGTGATCTTGAATTAAACCGTAAACGAATTTTGGATATGGCTTCAGAGATTACTTATGAGGGACGTACTGGTACTAAAGGTTTTGTAGAAGACCGGGGCCAGTATATTATTTTAAAGACTACTGCAACTGGTTGGAAAAAAGTCAATTACGAGGAGAATGAATAATGAAAATGAATGCAAAGCAAACTATAAGAGGTTTTCTGCTTCTTATATTGTTATTTTTATCACAACTGATTATGGCTTTACCGCCTTCTAAGCCAGTAACATTTGTCCATAATGAAGGTCCGGTGGTAACGGTTCGCTGGTATGCAGAAAATGCTGAAGGTTATCGGTTATTTTATGCACCTTATCCAGAAGAAGAACCGATAGAAATGATGGAAATGGGTACAAGAACAGAATATTCTCTGCGCTTGCCTGAAAATTCGTCTTATTATGTAGCTGTACAAGCTTATAATCAAGACGGTGATAGTCCCTATTCAGATAGCAAATACTTTGTTATTGATAAATTTGCTTTGATGGATATAGCTGATGTAGATCCAAACGCTTTGCCATTACGTTTTGACCATGTAGCAGTAGATGGTCATATTGCATTTTTACCCACTGAAGCCGATGCTGAAGAACAGGCACAACGTTTAAGAACAGCAAAACGTATAAATAATCGTTCTAAACGTGCTAATCAACTTAGCTCACCAGTTTTTCAAGAGGATGGCAAAATTGGGGTACGAGTTGATATTGCTCCTGGCATAGTGGAGAGAGATTTGCTCTTGAGCTTTTGCTTGGAAATAGGAGATGAATGTCGCACTTTATTGGTGTGGGATGATGATGCTGTTAATTATTATGGGGAAACTTTGTTTGTACCTTCAGTTAAAACTGATGTGGCAAAAAGTCTTTATGCAGATTTATTGATGCCTTTGGAAGTTATTAATGAATTACGCAATCTAGTTAAGGTTCCACAAGAATTTAATTTGCGAATCACAGCAGTTAATTCGATTAATCCACAAAATATTGCTGTGTATGTGATTAAGGTACCAATAGTTGATGTTGGTGATCACCAAACACGTAGTATAGAGTTAAATGACGGAAAAATAAGCTTTGCGAGTAAAAACTTTGGCAGTGATAAATTTGGGGTTGCATTTGATATAGGTATGGAACTATACATGTATGCAGGTTATTTTGGTGAAGGTGAGGATGGCGTTAGTGTTGATCAAGCTCAATATGATGGTGATTTTATTGTCGGTATTCAAGCTGGTCCAGAAATATCAGTT
>JAGLFE010000378.1 GCA_023144675.1 Thiomargarita sp.
TTCGCATTTGAAGCTTTAATTGGTAAATAGTTACCTATTTTTAAAAAAAACTATATAAAATAAAATTGGAATTTCAAAGTTTTAGGTTTGTTTGGAATATTGAACCCCACGCTAATTAAAAATGTAAGATATTGTAATTGAGGATAAAAATTAAAGTTTGGTAACATTTTCACTATTAAATGCTTGCTTTTACAATTGATTTTATTTAAAATAACCTCATATCTATTTACGTTTCACTAACTCAATTCTAAATTATAGTTCATCAAGAAAATCACAAAAATCATAGATACTTAGGAATAATATGCCAATTAACTTTTACGAACTTGAAAAATTATCATCAGATGAAATCGCAAAAATTTTAAAACGCTCAGAAATAGATATTAGCGAATTTCAACAACAAGTAGTGCCGATTATTAAAAACGTACAAGATCGTGGAGATTTAGCTTTACTTGAATACAATGAAAAATTTGATCAAGCCAAAATGACCCCGCAACAATTAAAAGTAACAGAAGCGGAATTTGAGCAGGCTAGAAAAAATCTTGACCCTGAAATTAAAGCGGTAATTGAAAAATCGGCAGTCAATATTAAGAAATTCCATGAAGCGCAAATGCCTGAAGAAATGTGGTTTACCCAAATTGATAATGGCATTATGGCGGGAGAAAAAATAACGCCGATTACTTCCATTGGGCTTTATGTTCCCCGCGGTAAAGGTTCTTTTCCTTCCGTGATGATGATGTTGTGTATTCCAGCGATTATTGCTAAAGTTCCACAAGTTATTGTATGTACGCCACCCACCGCTGATGGTAGAGTCGATGATGCTTCCTTGGTTACGGCAGAAATTTGTGGGATTAAGGAAGTTTATAAGGTCGGAGGCGCACACGCAATTGCGGCAATGGCTTATGGTACTGAAACGATTCCTAAAGTGCATAAAACTTTGGGTCCAGGTAATAGTTATGTTTCTGCGGCAAAACGCTTATTATACGGGGCAATTGATGTCGGAACGCCTGCTGGACCTAGTGAAGCCATTATTCTTTGTGATGAAAATGTTGACCCCAAAATTGCCGCTTTAGATTTACTGATTGAAGCCGAACATGGTCCCGATTCCACCGCTTTATTAGTTACCCATTCTCGCCAATTAGCGGAACAGGTTGAGAAGCTTTTACCAGATTTAATTAATGATTTACCTGAAAAACGGCAGAAATTTTGTCAAACAGTGTTATCAAATTATGGTGGAATTGTTATAACCAAAGATTTAAATGCTTCCATCCAATTCGTCAACGATTTTGCGCCAGAACATTTGGAGGTTTTAGTCAAAGAACCGATGGATGCGTTGAATAAAATCGTCAATGCGGGGGAAATTTTATTAGGTCCTTATACGCCGATTACCATTGGCAACTTTTCCTTGGGCGTGAACGCAATTTTACCAACTGGCGGTTTTGCCAAAACTTTTTCTTGTGTTACCGTGCATGATTTTATGAAGCGTTCCTCAATTGGTTATGTTACGCAAGAAGGTTATGACAACATTAAGGATGTAGCAAGAAAATTTGCTGAATATGAAGGTTTTCCTTCTCATGCCAATGCAATTAAAAAAAGACCTTTTTAAATATAATAATTAAGTTTATTAAAAATAAAATTCTATGTTTATTTCTTTGAAAAACTAAATTTTTAACCCATATATTGTCTAAACTATGATTTTTGTGATTATAATGATAGACTGTGATTTTTATAGGAATATTTTTTATTTATAATTGATTAGTCGATTTTTAAATTGTTTAAATACAATAAACATATTTTCTAAGTTACAAAAAATCATAAACTACAGACAATTGACTTAAATAATTAGAAAAATTATGAACGAATTCTTTTACATGGGCGGTTACGCCTTTTACGTATGGACAAGTTATGGTTTAACTTTTTTGGTATTAATTGCTAATTTTATTATTCCTATTCAGCAAAAACAAACTTTAATTAACACTTTAGCTCGTAAATTACGGAGAAAACAACGTGATAACCGTCAACAAAATACATAAAAAACGTTTAG
>JAGLFE010000379.1 GCA_023144675.1 Thiomargarita sp.
TCGTTCGAGAAACTTTTGCACTAAATCCAACGCAATTGGATATTTCTTTTGTTGATAAGCTTTTTGGGCTAAAGGAAAAAATTCTGATGGCGTTCCTAATTTAAAATTTTCACTGGCTTCAAAACAAGTTTGATAAATCTCAAATGCAACCGCTATTTGTTGTTTTTTGATTAATAAACTTAAATAAAATTTTCCCAATGCTAGTGCAACTATTTTATCTTCCCAATCCATTAAGCGCACAAATAATTGATGATAAATAGTAATGTCATCACCTACACCTAATTCGGGTAATCGTTGGAATAAAAGCCCAACCGCTTCTTTTCTCCTATCTTCCCGCCGATGTAACCAATATAAATCATCTAATAATTTTTCAAATTGGCGATCATGTTCCTTTTCTTGTTCTGCTTGTTCTTTTTCTGGTGAAAAGTGAGCATCAATACCTAATGCATCCCGACTATGAAATACCAAAAACCCAAGTAAATGGAATGTCATCATAAATAAATAGAAAGTTAAAACAATTGAAGTTAGTGAATTAATTCCAAGCATTGGTATTCCAATAATACATCCGAATAGAAAAACTATAATAAAATAATCACGCCCAATTTTTTTAGCTAAAATTATTAATTTAAACGGATTAATCGCACTGAATAAGCTATTTTCAAGGGAAATCATAACCGCACTTGCTGGTATAAAAAAAATTCCACTGATTAAAAAAATTGTGGCAATAATAATTCCAAGATGTTGTTTAAGAAACGAAAAAACTATAAATATAATTAAAAAGTAAAATATTTGTAACAATGGACGTTGATTAGTAACATTCCACATATTAAAATCAAACATTGGTGGTACTGAATCGCCTAACATAGTGCGTTCAAGTATATGATAAGTGTATTTTAAACTCCAAGAACCTACAATTATTAAGGCTGGAAAACCAAATATATTAGCTGTTACGACCCAAAGTATTAAGGAAAAAACAATTAATATGCCCAAGGCATGCCCTTTTAGTGGATAAACTAAAATATGAGGTAATTGTTGCCAAATAGAGGAATTGTAAATCATCTGCGCATGAACAGCGTGTTCTTTGATTAAAAATTCTTTTGGTGGTATTTTTTCCATTGAAGATATTAAAAATAGATTGGCTATATAATTTTTGTCAATGATTTAGGAATGTCTTTTCGGTATAGTAACATTCTTATATTGCTATACTATTTTAAACTTTAACTAATTGATTTAACTTGCAATAAAGTTATTATTATGGTACTTCTTTATAAGAATATCACTATAGTCCTAAGATTGGGCTAAAATGTAGGTCGA
>JAGLFE010000038.1 GCA_023144675.1 Thiomargarita sp.
CAGTTAAATTACCAGGTTTGTTATCCACCAATAGTTGACCTAAAATTAACAAACTATTTAAAGGAGTGCGTAATTCATGCGACATATTAGCCAAAAATTCAGACTTATATTTACTAGCTAATTCCAACTCTTCCGCTTTCAATACAATAGCTACTTGGGTTTTTTCCATTTCGATTTGAGTTTTTTCCATCTCAATTCGATTAACTTCTAAAGCTTGATTTTTATGCTGGGTCTCAGATTTTTGTTGTTCCAAACCTTTAGTGCGTTCTTCAAGCATATCATTAGTTTGACGCAATTCTTCCTGTTGAGTTTGTAATTCTTCTGATTGACTTTGTAATTCCTCCGATTGACTTTGCAATTCTTCATTAGTTTTCTGCATCTGTTTTTGCTTTAATTTTAATTCTTCAGCTTGTAATTGACTATGTTTTAATAAAGCTTGCATTTGCGTTCGAGAATCAGCCGTATTTATTGTAATACCAATATTGGGCATAATAAGTTCTAAAAAATTGCGCTGGATTTCTGTCAATTCGGTAGCCGAACCAATTTCAATAATGCCTTTCAACTCATTTTCATATAAAAATGGCAATAACAAAATATGTTGCGGTAAAGCTCCAGTTAAACCTGAACGAATAATTAAAGGGCATTCTGCTGTCGTTTGGGTAACAGAAATAATTTTTTGCTCTAAAGCCGCTTCCCCAACTAAAGATTCCCCAAAATTAAATTCATTTGGAGTATTTTCATTCATAGTATAGGCATAACTAGCTATTATTTGTAGCTTGTTTTCTGACTTTACTAAATAAAATAATCCTACTTGTGCTGTTACATAAGTGGTTAGAAAAGAGATAATATTTTTGGCTAGTTTAGCAATTTGTTGTTCACCACTCATTTTTTCATTCAATTGAGCTTGCCCAGTTTTTAGCCAATCTTCCCGCACATTTTTAATAGTGGTATTACGCAAAGTATTAGTCATATTCTTCAAAGCTTGACCTAATTCATCTTGCTTGGATAATAATTCTACTTGTCGTTCATAATTACCGTTGGCAATAGCATTAGCTTGAGCCACAGAAATTTCCATGCCCTGTTTTAAAGTACGAGCGGATATTACCAATTCGCCTATTTCATCATGGTTATCATATTTAATATTGTCATCAACAATTTTGCCTAATGCAAGATTTTTCAAATGTTCATTTACTAATGATAATGGAGTTACTAAACGCTTAATAGCACGAGTAATAAAAATTAAGGTAAATAATCCAATTAATAAGGCAGCTATTCCTCCTAACCATTCCAATCTAGTAATAGCGGCAAATGCCTCCGTTTGATCAATTTCAGCAATTAAAGCCCAAGTAGTATTTCCCATTTTAATAGGAGTGTAAGCAGATAAAACTGGTTTACCACGGTAATCTAAAATAATTCCACTACCAGTTTCCCCAGCTAATGCCGCACGACTAGCTTGAGTGTCCACCATACCAATTGTTGGATTAGCAAAAGATGCCTCTAATGAATGATTAGTAGGATCAAGAATAGAATTAGAACGCATAAGTTTATCACTGCCAACGAGGTAAGTTTCGCCAGTATTACCCAAACCAGAGCCTTGATGCATAATATTATTAGTCGCTTCAGCAGAAAATTGTAATGCAACTACTATTTCAAGATGGTCATCATGCAATAATGGATGAGCAATAAAAGCTTCTATTTTATTGTTACTGGGTGCGTAGGGAGCAAAATCGCTGATAGCAAATTGTTCAGTTTTAAGTACTTTTTTTACTAATTTGCCTAAACTAGAATTTTTATATTTACCAGTTAAAATATTGCTATGATAGTCAGATTCATGGCTAATGCTGTAAAAAATTTTGCCTTTGGGATGAATTAAAAATAAATCATAATAACCATAATAATGAATATATTTGGCAAAAAAATCTTCTTGGGAATCGAATAATATAGGTACTAGCACTTCTTCTAAGCCCATAGTGGTAATAATAGCCCAATTAATACCCGCAATTTGTAATGGAGCATAAGTTGTTATTTCTAAATCACCGATACTTCCTGTCTTAATATCACCTCCAGTTTGTCCAGCTAAAGCTTGGTTTATATCTTCTCCATTTTTTTTGCTACCGATTTTAGCCTCTTTACCAACAACAATTCGATCGCTACGATAACTAGTTTGCCCATTTGCTTTACCTACTAGGTAAGTTTCTCCCGTTTCTCCCATACCTTCACGCTCATGCAAAATATTATTGATAGCATCTGGTAACAAGCTAAAAACCCAAATTCCTACCAGTTCATTATTATAAAATATAGGAGCGGTTAGAAAAGCAATATATTGGTTATTTGCTAAAGGATAGGGAGCAAAATCTTGGATAGTTATTCCTTGTAAACCCTTTTTAAAGGCTTGATTTAAATGGGTGTTTTTCAAATTGCCATTTAAAACATTTTGTTCTAAATCACCCCGTTTTTCTATGCTATAAATAACATTACCATCTGGAGCGATAATCAGTAAATCATCAAAACCATAAACTTTTTGATATTGGTCTAATTCATCACCAAAATTTTCCTCCATATTTTGCCAAGCTTCTATCTTTGCTTGTTGATTATGAGATTTAATCGCTTTATCAATCTGTTTAACCGCTTCAGCAATTTCATCATTTTTTGCTAACACACTCAGATTATTTAAACGTTCTTGAAAATATTCTGTTATTTGGGAACTTTGTCGTTGTTGTATTGAGTGCAATTTTTGTAAAGCATTTTGACGCAAATTAGTTACCATTCCTAGCAAAACGTGCATATTATTTTCATGTTGATTAAAATATGTTTCAAGTTGAGCTTTTTTAACTTCACGAATACTTTCAATGTGATTAAATGCTTGATCTAATAATGCTTCTCGACTTTCAATTAAACTAAAACCGCCAATAATTAGTAATGGTATAAAACCAATTGCCATCGCTGTGATTAATAGTTTAGTTTTAAGTTTTAGGTTTTTCATATTCTATCTACTAGTGTTATAAAATTAAGTTTTGATGTTATTTAGATTTTTGGTTAATTGCCCAAAGTATTCTAATCTATTTGTTTGAAAAATTCAAATGTTAAAAAAAATAATTAAACCTTATAATTCGTAAAATTTTTGGAGTTTTATTCTGTTAATTCTTTAATCGTAACTACCTACCAAGTTA
>JAGLFE010000380.1 GCA_023144675.1 Thiomargarita sp.
GTTAAGGTGTTAGTGATTTGAAAGAAAGCCCGCCATAATGGTGGGCTTTTTTTTGGGTTATTTACTTTCATTTTACAAGCATATTGTTTGTTAGCCTTTGTAAATTAAATTTATTTAGGAAAGATGTCTAATATTGGAAATATAAGAATAATTAATTTCTATTTTATAAAATACACGTATTTCTTTATTAGTAATAATAGAATTGAGGGAGATTAAGTAAATTCATTCTGATTTGGATACAAAAGAATAAAAGCTAGTTTGGAGAAAGTGGAAAATGAAATCCAATGAATGAATTCAACATCATCGACCATTATTTTAACCAAAATTTTCCAGCGCAATCTAATGTTATTTTAGGAATTGGCGATGATGCAGCTTTATGCACAGTTCCCGCAGGAATGCAGTTAGCTATTTCAGTTGACACTTTAGTTGAAGGAATTCATTTTCCTAAAAATACTCATCCGCAAGATATTGGTTACAAAGCTTTAGCAGTTAATTTAAGCGATTTGGCTGCGATGGGAGCAACACCAGTTTGGATGACTTTGGCTTTGAGCTGTCCACAAATGGAACAAAATTGGTTAAAACAGTTTACTGCTGGTTTGTTAGAATTAGCGCAATTATATCAGATTAGTCTGATTGGAGGCGATACAACTAGAGGAACTTTAACTATTAGCATCCAAATAATGGGATTTGTTCCTCAGCAACAAGCTTTGCAAAGAAATTCGGCTCAAATCAACGATGATATTTACGTAACTGGTACTTTAGGTGATGCGGGACTGGGATTGGCTTCCATACAAAATAAAATTAATTTAGCTACTGACGCTAAAAAATTTACTGAAACACGTTTAAATCGACCTACTCCACAGGTAGAAGTCGGAAAATCCCTACGCAATATTGCAACCAGTGCAATTGATATATCCGATGGTTTGGCAGCAGATTTAGGACATATTTTAACCGCAAGTAATGTCGGAGCTTCGTTGCAATTAAAATACTTACCATTATCAACCGCAATGCAGACCAATTTAAGTTTAGAAACAGCTTGGAATTTAGCTTTAACCGCTGGTGATGATTATGAATTGTGTTTTACCGTGCCTCCAAATAAAGCGGCAATGCTAAAACAAATAATGACTGCCAAATATACACGGATTGGTAAAATAGAACCAACTTTAGGCTTACGTTGTATGAATAATCAACAACAGTTTAAATTGCAAAAATCTGGCTTTCAACATTTTTGATGCTAAAAAGGTGGTTTTCCACGTTCCTGTTACCTAAATGGTTTTCTATGAGTTGCTTCTGATAATTGTTGCCTTTCTTTTGCATCTAAAAGACCAGCAATTTCAATTAATTGACCATGCATTCGTTGTTGCATTGTTCCCATTTCTTGCCTTAAATGTTCTAAAGCCTGCGATAAAGATTCCTTATTAAAATTGACAGCGGTTAATTTCCTATGCACTGCTTGGCGAGCTTCCTTAATACCTTGCATTTGTGAAAACATATTGGGACGAAATGCTTGCATTAATGGACGAATTTTAATTTTACTTTTTTCTGGCAAAGATTGTATCATCCAATGTAAATTCGGTCGCATGGGGTGAGGTGGTGGATGCCCTTGAAAATATCCACCGATTAAAATACCGCCTATAAATAAATTTAAAGCTAATGAACTAATTAAAACAATCGCAAACAACCGTTGTTTAAACACTGCACTTACTCCATTGATCCTAATGCTAATAAATTCACTTCTTCTTCAACCCACACAGTTTCATTTGTTATATCTGCCTCATTATTTAAATTTGCTAAATTAAAGCCAACAAAAAGACCAAATAAAAGTGGAATAATTAATGCAAAAGTCGGACGTAATAAATGTCCACGCATCGTATTCCCAATTAATAAGGCTACGAACCATTGCCAAGTATCTCGAACTGGTTCTACATAAATTTGAGTGGATGCTAAAATACGTTGTCGTAGCATGGATGTTGGTGAAATAATAGGCACTTTATCTAACAAATAATCCAAGTTGGAATTTGATTGCTGTAAATGACTTGCTTCCACCGATTTTTCAAGCAAATGCAAGGCAGCATCACGTTCTTCAAGCGGCCATTTTTTGCTATTGCCACCATAAACATCGACTAATTGTGAAAACCGTTTTATAGTTATTTTATGTTGTTGCCAAATCATTAAATTTCTCCCAATAAATCAGCCGATTGATTTTCCAATATTTTTCTTAATTTTCTCCGTCCTCTTGCCATCAATGATTCTAATGCGGAAACACTAATTTTTAAAATTTTTGCTGCTTCTCGGTTACTCATATCTTGATAATGACATAAAACAATAGCACTTCGTTGACTTTCTGGCAATTGTTGCAGGGCAAGTTGAACTTGAAAAGCAACATCTTGTTGTTGTTTGCTGTTGGCGGGTTGATGGGGGTCTATTAATTCGACTGTTTCAATATTAACAGTTGTTTTGATGCGTCTAAAAAAATCTATACAAAGATTATGGGCAATACTATGTAACCAAGTTGAAACTTTTGCTTTAGATTGCCATTGAGAAGACTTTTGCCAAACGCGTATAAAGGTTTCTTGTACAATATCCTCGGCATCAGTTGGATTAGATAACATTCGTTGGACAAAACCATGCAATTTATTCAAATGTCGATCAACTAACATAGTAAATGCTTGATGATTACCCGCTTGAATCTTTTGCATAAGTTGATCATCTGATATTTGCTTCACTTTTTTTTATAAATATAGTTTTAAAGCGAAATTACCTAAAACTAGACGCAATATTAAATTCCGCCTAGTATTTCATTATCCTATCGGCGACCACGACCACGATTTTGAGTTTGACTCAATTCTTCCTGAGTTAAAATACCATCTTCATCAGTGTCGAATCTATCGAATAAAGGAACATTTGCAGTAAATTCTTCCAAAGAAATCTGTCCGTCTTCATTATTATCCAAGCGTTCAATTTGATTTCCACGTTTAGAACAATCTCTATTTCCAGCCCGTTTGCCATTGGCTTGAGGATTATTGTTCCGATATTGTTCCATCATTTTAGCTTTGAAGTTATCTAATTCTTCAACACTTACCAAACCATTTTTATCAACATCCATTTGAGTGAAGTGGTCAGTACGCACAGTTTGAACTTCGTCAAGGGTAATATTTCCATCTTGGTCAATATCAAAACGTTCCATCAAACGATCTAGTCGATTTTGAACTCGTTCTTGACGCATTTGAGTTCGATCACTATCCGTAGCATTTTTCCCAAAACCAGGTTGTGCAACGGTAATATTAGCGGCAAGACTTAGTGCGACTGCTGATGATAATACAATGATTGTTTTCATAATAATATTCCTAAAAAAATAATTATGTTTAAAAAAGAGTTTTAATTACTTAGTTATAAAGTTAAACGTGGTTTAGAAATTTTCCTGTCGTTTTTTATGAAAAAAATTCGTAACTACCTACCATGATTAATTAACCAGTGGAATGTGAAAACAAATTATGTAAAGAGGTTAATACGTTAAGACCCTTTGATTTTTTACAAACTAAAGTTACGCATATAATTATACTGGACATTTGATCTAAAATAGTTTCTAATATCTTCATGAGAACCTTTTCTGATTATTGATAATTTGATTGATTCTATTATCTCATAAGATTTGGTTCTCTTTCGTCTAATTATTCAAAACTGTCCGAACTATTGATTAATACAATGGTATGTAATTAAAATATTAATTATGGCAAAATTCTGTGTAGAAAAATAAATTTGCCAGAAATGAATATCATTTGTAAAAGTTATGGCTTACGCATTGATAAACTATATTTAATTCAAAATTTGTTTAAAATAATAGAAAAAATTCATTCCGCAAATAATGCTCGATACACTTCTTTTTTCATATGTCTTGATGTTTCTATTTCTAATTGTTGTTGTAAAGTTGTTACAACTTCGGGATTATTAGTTTTATTGGTTCCCATAAACCGTAACATTTCAGTTCTAAGTCCGTCATTTGGTTCATTAACAATATGTTGTCGAACTGCTTCTACTGATTTATTATTATCAGGGCGTTTTACCATTGTTTCTAATACAGCAGTACGAACTTTTAATTCTTTATCTTCACTTAAAGCTGTTACCAATTTTTCACGAGATTGGGCATCACTTGCATGTCTAAGAGTTTTGTATGCGACTGCCCGAATTTCAGGATTCTCTGTTTTGAAAAAAGGTTCTACGGCTGATAATAAGTCTGTTCGCCCAGTATTGCCTAATGAACGTAATACAGTTTCTTCATCAAAAGTAGCATTGCTATTTTCATTATCAGTATTTTCTTGTAAGTAGTCGAATAGACGTTGGTCAATTTCTGTAGCTCGTTCAGATTCTCCTATTTTTTGTAGATTACTACTGGATGCACCTAATACGAGTAATGAAAGGTCAGACATACCATCTATTTCTGCATTTTCTAATTGTGTCCATAGAGAATCCACTAATTCAGGCAAAGGTTGTGAAACCATTGTTGTTGTTATTACACCTTGAAATACATAAGCGGGATTAACAATTTCTGCACCACTAATCATGTCTGCCAATACATACTGAGCTTCCGCAGTACCCGCAGTTTGCAAGGCTGAAATTAATGTGGCACTGGCTTTAAGCGGTACATTATTAGCTTGTAGTTGTCGTAAAATATGACGTGCATGCTCAGGATAAGCCCGTAAATATTCTGCAAGTTGAATGAAATGTGCCGCCATTTGACCAGGTGATTCATTATTCAATGTCGCTAAGATGATATTATCTGTTAATTCTTTAACGTTTGTATGGGCAAATTTTCTCTTTAGACTTTCTTTTTCAAGGTTGGCTAATACGTCTTTGCTGATTCCTTGTTGTTTGGCAAAAATTGCTAACACTGCATTTGGATCATTTGGTGCTTGCCAGATAGCTAAGTTAGGATTTGACGATGTCTTGGAAAGCATAAAATTGATAAAGTAAGAATTTG